>DYOT01000155.1 GCA_020720345.1 Candidatus Caenarcanum sp. | reverse complement strand
GCTCCTCACAGCCGTTTCGGTTTTAAACGACACCCGCTTCGCACGAAGCCTTAAATCATTGTCTAAATTGATTATTGGATTTTTAACAAGACGGCTTCTGCATTTCTTTAATATTTAAAATAATTTTTTTCATTTCTTCTGAGAGGTCAGCAGAATCCTTAATGTTTTCTGCAATTATACGGGCAAATTCGGCTTTTTTAAATCCCCCGAAACCTTTTTGCTTCCAGACTTCCACAAGAGAGTGGGTTTTTCCGCAGGAAGTATTTATTTCTTCCTGCTTTATTTTTCCCGTATGTCCATAGTAGGAATTTACCGCCCTGCAAATAAGATTATCAGGTAAAAGATCCTCGAATTCTCCTGCTGAGAGCACATATAATCTGTCTTGAGGTCTTATATTTTCTTTAATTTCCGCAGCAATTTCTTCAGCGTCTGCATCCAGAATTATAAACACAGGCAGGTTTACTTCTTCCCTGATTTCGCTGTAAATTTTTGCTACCTGATTTTTCCCGCCGGAAGCCAAAACTTCTATGCCGTTTTTATCAAACTCAATCCCTGCAACTGATGCAAAAACAGGCAGTAAAATCTCTTCTGTTGCTCCTTCTACAAGAATAAGAAGCTTTACGGGTTTTCCTGAAGAAAAATTTTTCCTGTAATTTTCAGCCAGATTATATAATTTTTCAAGTTCATTATATAAGTCTTTAGAATTTATATTTAATGCTGCTTTTTTGGTCTGCTTATTCAGCCAGATAAGTCTTTTCGTGTTTTTTGAAACATTCTCTCTGGTTTCTGCAATTTTTAAAAACCCGTCAATATTAATAGGATAATTCATTCCCGCAGAAATATAAATTTCTGCCAGCCCATAATTGTCATTTTTAATATTTATGCCGTTTTCTTCAAAAATATTTTTTATAACCGCTTCATTATATATAAAATCCGATTCGGCAAAATTTGCCGGTTTTGTATAACCTGATATGTTTTCAGAAAAAATAATTTTCCTTAAAATTTCACCCGCATAAAATTCTTTCATTTCTTCGTACAAAAGATAAAGATTTATTCCGTAATTTTCAGCACAATCCTGATTTAACATTTGAACGGATTGATTCCAAATAAACTGCGCGAGGGAATTTATTTCCCCAAAAGAAAATTCATGATAATTTTTCAGGCTTATTTTAGGTACAATAAGATGCTTAATTAAAATTTCCCGACAAACCCTGTCATGCCTTCTGAAAGGGTTGTTAAAACGTTGCAGTCTCTCAAGAGATATGCTTAGTTCATCGTATGACATGGGCTTAAAAGAAATTTCGCTGTTAATATCCGGTTTTCCTTGTAACATAAATTTACATTCAAAAAGGCAAATTTTTAAATTTTTTCGTTTTTATTATCATGTTAGGTTGTAAAAAAATTGGGAAGCATGACTGATATTTTAACCACAAACAATATTATTTCACCGACCAGGAATACACAGAAAATTCCTGATGTAAGTGCGTCAAATTCCACATTTACTAATCTTGTTAATTATTATACCAGTAATACACAAAATCCTGCTAATAAATTGCCTGATAACCCTGCTTATAGAGTCCTTCCAAATAACAGGACAAACCTGTCCGATAATTCCAGGATGTATAAGGAATTATCCTCGTTTGTCGATAAAAAAAGCCAAAAGAACCTGAAACTTTTACTCAATAAAGGTAAATTGCTTGCAAATGAATCGAATGACAAATCTACCACACTTGAAAATCTCTACAAAATAATGACAAAGCCGAGAGAACGGGGATTTGACGCAAAAATTCTGATTGCAGAAACTCTTGAAACTCTTGTGGATCCTTATATAATTACGCAGGATTTTGGAAAAACTCCAAAAGATATCCTTCCGCAAATAATTGATTATGAAAATGACAGGGTTAAACAAAAACTTGAGGAAGAAAAGAAAAACCCTCTTCCTGAATATGAAAGAAAACCAATAGAAAAAATAATAACAGCAAAAGATATTGATTTTAGTAAGGGGCATACCTGTCCTGCCGCTTCCATAGAATTTGACCTTGCTGACAAAAAGCCTGCCGAATTTGTCAGGTATATTGAAAGGCTTACCAGTCCTGATAAATGCGTAACAACAAAAATAAAATATTCAAATATATCTGATGACATGCCTGCCGCAATTTCTATTATGGCAGATTGGAAGATAGACTATAAAAAATTAAATAGTGAAGAAATCGAAGTTACAATGCGTCCTGATGATAATGCATACCCGAGAGCTGAAATTCAAGAGCGTTTCAGGGCTAAAAATTCCCGTTCTACAGTTGATTCAATTATTCAATCAACATTTATGCAGGTTGGAAGTGCCAAAACATATAATTCTCTTACTGACCTCCGCTCGGAAGATACAGGTGGGGGAAGAGGACTTAACCAGCAGGAAATTGCATTTGTTGAATCAATCTCAGATGATGACGGAGGAAAAGATTCTGTAACTTATATGGAACTGGATAATGACCTTACAAAACTGCTTAAATATAATTTTGACCCAAAATTAACCGAAAAAATGCTTATAGAAACACTGAATAAAAATAAGAACATTATTGTAGGGTTTCTTACAGATCTTGATGATAAAGGAAATCTGCTTAGCTCTAATGGGCATGAAGTCCTTTTAACAGGAATAACCAAAGACAAACACGGGGAAATGTACTTTAAATATAATGATACCGATGATGGAGATTATTTTGCTCCTTCATACATAAAAGTAAAAGAGCTTGTAAGAACACTTCATCATGCTAATCTTCCGAAAGATATCGTTAAAAAATACGTTCCACAACAAGAAGATCCAAGATTACAGCTTATAAACGATTTATGGGAACTAAAAAAACAAAACCAGACGCCGCAGTTACCCGCTAAGGCTGCCTGATAAGAATCCTTATTTCACGGACTCAGGAGTTATGCCGACAAGGATGCTTGCTTTTGAGACTTTTATAGAGCCATCAACAATTTTATTAAGCATGTTAACGACATCATCCTTGTTCATGTCGTCCATCTTCAATACCATTTCAAAAGCATTATTAAAATCTTTTTTAGACCCAATTAATAAGGATTCAACTTCTTCCGGCAGATTTTTTGGTATTTCCAGATTTTCAATTTCTGTTGAATATTCAATAAGTTTTTCTTTTTTTATTTTTTCGTTTTTGATCTGATTTAGTGTTTTTAATTTATTCATAAATTCAACGATATATGTTTGATACTTCTCGACGGATTCTTTCTGTTCTGCTGTAACTCCTTCAAGCGGCAGCCTGTTGTAACTTTTTATTTCCTTTGACATTCTTACGAACGGTTGAAAGAATGGAGCGGCTGCTTGATAAGCATTATAAGACCCCATTGCTATAACAAATACTATATATAAGGAAATTGCTACCGGAGTCCCCCATTTTGGAATATTGACTTTAATTTCTTCTTTTAAATATTTATTAGCCGGCGGTATCAACAATACAGCAATAAAGGCTTCTAATAAGAAAGAAATAAAGTGTGCATTCAGCAGGCTAAATACTGCAAGCAATGCAAATATACACCCGAATATCCAGCTAAATGCTTTTTTCATTTTTTAATCCTCATTTTTATTGATATACTAAAATGAGTTTGGTTTTCGGAAAACCGGCAAA
>DYOT01000154.1 GCA_020720345.1 Candidatus Caenarcanum sp. | reverse complement strand
TTTCGATTGTTTGATGGCACATAAAACCGACATATAAAAATCTTTTTGAATAGTACATTGCTTTGGCTGTTTCCATATCATATTTTGCCAAATCGATCCAATATTCAACTTTGTTCAGATCCATTAGTCGTTTCCATTTTTATAATGTTTATTTATTAATTATAACTCAATTTATAGATTTTTTAATCATTACAACTAAAGCCTGATTTCGATGAAGTAAATCAGGCTTTAGAAAGTTTATAAAAATATAATTTTATTATATTTTAAAAGGTTTTTTCTCTCTTAAAAATTCTGGAATATCAAGATCAAGCATAGTGCTTGCTGTTTCTTGCGTAGTCTTTTTCTTTAAAGGAGAAGCATTTGTTGATGTTGAAAATAATGAAAGAGGGTCTTCAAGAGTTTTTTCCTTGCCCTGTGGTTTAAGGTCAAAACCTGTAGCAATCACAGTTATTTGAACTTCACCCTGAATTCTGTCATCAACTACTGCGCCAAATATTACGATAGCATCATCAAGAACAGATTCATGGATGACTTCAGCCGCTTCATAAACTTCATGTATTGTCATATCGGGACCGCCGGTAACATTAAATATAACGCCGCTTGCCCCGTGTATTGAAGTTTCAAGAAGAGGTGAATTAACGGCAATTCTTGCAGCTTCAAGAGCTCTGCCTTCGCCGCTTCCTCTGCCTATACCCATAAGCGCTGAGCCTGACATTGACATAACAGATTTAACATCGGCAAAGTCAACGTTAATAAGCCCTGGAGTTGTAATTATATCGCAAATACCCTGCACGCCGCGCAGGAGAATTTCATCAACCACATAAAAAGCTTCTCTGATTGTTGTTCTTCTTTCAACAACTTCGATTAACTTGTCGTTTGGGATAACAATAAGGCTGTCTACATTTTCTCTAAGTTTTTCAAGTCCGGCATTTGCCTGGTTCATTCTTCTGCGGCCTTCAAAGCTGAATGGCTTTGTAACGACACCGACAGTTAAAGCGCCAAGTTGTCTTGCAATTTGTGCTACTACAGGAGCAGCGCCGGTACCTGTACCGCCACCCATACCTGCGGTAATAAATACCATGTCAGCTCCGTCCAGAGCGGACATTATTTCATCTTTGCTTTCTTCAGCTGCTTTTTCACCTTTTTGAGGATCTCCACCGGCGCCTAGACCGTTGGTAAGCTTGCCGCCAAGCTGAATTGTACTTGAAGCAGATGTCATTTTTAATACTTGTACATCTGTATTCATTGCCCAAAAATCTACGCTGTCGAGTCCGGCTGCAATCATGCGATTAACCGCATTTCCGCCGCCACCACCTACTCCGACAACTTTAATATTTGCCTGATTAGCGGATTCAAATGATGCAACGGTAACAGAAGTATTTAAACCTAATGAATTAAAGCTATCAGCCACTTATACTTAACCTCTTTTATCTTAAATTACTTACCCATTTTAATATTATTTTAACAATATTAACAATATTTAACTATAAAAGTTCCATAATTGTAACTTTTATACCAAATTTTAATGTAAAGTTTTGTAAATTTATTTTTTTGATGCCGTCTGCTTATTTAAATAAATTTCAGTAGTAAGCACTTGTTTGGCTTTATCCAGCTGAACATCTTTTCTTGCAAAAAATTGCTTTTCTGTCATAACAACCTTATAGTCAGGTTCAATTCCCTTATGTCCAATATCGTTACCGTCAGGCGTCAGATATTTAGCTATTGTCAAATTAATTCCCGAGCCGTCAGGCAATTTCAATATTCTCTGGACAAGTCCTTTGCCGAAAGTCTTTTCTCCGACAAGTAAAGCTCTTTTATGGTCTTTTAATGCACCGCTTAAAATTTCACTTGCGCTTGCAGATTCATTATTTATGAGAACAACCATGGGTTTTTTAGTTATTAGCCTTTCAGGTTCAGCTTTATACTCCTCACTTTTACCGTTTCTGTCGACAATACTTACTATTGTGCCGTTTTTAATGAACATGTTTGATATTAATATCGCATTAGGCAACAAGCCGCCGTGATTTCCCCGTAAATCAAGGATTATCCCACTGGTTTTTTTAGTCTTTTCCAGGGCTTCAGCCACTTCGCAAGCTGTATTAGTACTTATAAACGTTGATATTTTTATATAGGCATAATTGTTTTTCAAAATACTGTATTTTACAGCTTTTATTTTAACTTCTTCTCTTAGAATGCTTTTTGTCAGTTGTTTTTGACCCCTTAAAACAACGAGAGTAACTTTTGTTCCTTCTGCTCCTCTTACCAGTTCAGCTACTTTATTTAAGGAAAGACCTTTTACTGATTTGCCGTTTATTCTTAAAATCTTGTCTCCTGCTTTAAGTCCTGCTTTTGCTGCCGGAGAGTCTTCTATTACGTTTACAATTACGACATTTCCCTTTATATCTGATATGTGAACCCCGATGCCAAAGACTTTAGCATCGATATTCCTATCCTGTTCCGCAAATTCATCAGGGGTTAAAAATCTTGAATACGGGTCATTAAGACTTTCTACCATACTTTCTATAGCTACATATGAGTCATTGTTTGTTTTTATTTTGTCATCATACCTTGCAATCCATCTTTCCCAATCCTGATGATTATAGGTTTTGTCTATATAGTTGTTTTTTACAATCCTCCAGGCTCTGTCAAAGTTACCTTCAGGAGTTACAGTAAGGTTTTCAATGGAAGAAATTACATATTCAACAGGATTTACGGTATTTTCTGGATTATATTTATATCCAATCAAACCTACCGCAAACATCGCGATAAAAATAACTGACAGGACTGTTTTGTTAAATGATTTCATAGAATAACTCTTTAAAAAGTCTTAGACTTTCCTCATGCTCAGATGTAAAATTATACTTAATTTTAGCAGTCAGATAATCTTTTATAAAGTGTTCAGGTATTTTTAAATCCGAAGCTGCTTTTTGAATTATTTCATTAAAGTACATGCCAAGTCCTGCTTCAACTGCTTTACTGATTAATAATTTTACCTGTTCAAAGTCATCCTTTTGATTAATTGCCCAGTCGACCTTCGCCGCCCAAACTCCAAAAACAGGCGGAAGCCCTGTAGCATCTTTCCATAGTCTTCCAAGGTCGTATTGTAGTGGCTTCATTCGTCTTATATTATCATCCTGTATTCCATTGTCATGCTGAAACAAGTTCAGCATCTTTCCGGCATCCGCTTCATTGCTTAAACTTGCATTCTGAATAGACCCTGAATCGAGTTCAGTGTGACAATTTCTTTGTTCGCAAGGACAAGTGTGAAATCTTGCAACAAGCGCATTGTTTCCAATATACAAAGCTGCGTCAAAATTCTTGCCAAGCGTTTCAGAAAGTGGTTTTTCATACTTATGTCGAACAAAATTAATATCCTTAATCGCAATGCCTTTTTGTTTTAGCAAGACTTTCAACATAGCAATGGATGTTGCTGAATCATCAGGCAATGCAATTTTTTTCCCTCTCAGTTCATCTAATTCATAATTGGAAAATAAAATTACACTTCCGCATTCCGCATCAGAAGTGATACAGGCTTCTTTTATAAGGATATATTTATCTTGATTAAGCAGGTATTCAATGGAAGATATCGGTGCAATATCAACCAAACCTTCCTTCATAAGTTTATTTATTTGTGCAGGGTTTCCCC
>DYOT01000153.1 GCA_020720345.1 Candidatus Caenarcanum sp. | reverse complement strand
AAGTTGATGCTGTACAAAAAGTTATCGACAAAAACATTGAAAAAGGATTCAAAACTCTCGGTTAATTAAATAGCAATTAATCATATAGAAAAAGCCCTCTACGCGCGTAGAGGGCTTTTTCATTTTAAGAATACCTCGACACTTGGGTCGTTTAGTCACCCTGAACTCGTTTCAGGGTCTTACCAAATTACAACTTAAAGCTTTAATTCTGATATTGCCGCTTCTCGCTTTGTCATAGCTTTTCTATACTCTTTTTACACAAAAAAATAAATGCGACACTTCTGCCGCATCAGTCAAGAAAGGAATGGTTAGACTATTAACGTTTTAAATTATTACACATACACATGCATTATGGCAAAAAAATCATTTTTTCTTAATATTTCTTAATATTTCGTGCTTAAAGTTTTGGTTTGTTTGCCGGATGACAGTTTGACCAAGCAGGCGACTTGAGCTATTTAGCATATTTATATGAAACGGTGTTTTAAGTTCATTATGTCTCGATAAGGTACAACGCCAAGTATTTTTTCTTCTTCATCAACTATTGGAATTGCACGGAATAAATACCTTGTAAACAATTTTGAGGCATCCATTAATGTGCTTTCAGTTGTCAGACTGATAACATGCGTTGTCATAATCTTTTCAAGGGTATCTTCGGGTTCAGCCTGAAGAAGTTCTTTTAAGTCGGAAATCCCTATTAATTTGTCTTCTTTATCGGCAACGTAAATGTACATTATTACGTCTTTGTCTTTTGCGCTGTTGTGAAATTCTTCAAGCGCTTCTTTTACAGTTGTTTCAGGGCTAAATTTAAAAAAGTGGGAAGTTGCAAAATTAAGAATTTTTTCATCCTGTTTTTCAAGAATAAATTCAATTTTTTGTGCACTTTCCTTGTCATCTTTGGCAATTAAATCCAAAATTTCCTCTGATTCTGAAGCGGGCAAAATGGCAAGAATATCAGCCGCCTGTCCGGGAGTCATATCACTAATAAGCTCAACGGCTTTTTCTTTTTCCAGCGAAGAAATTAAATCTCTCTGGACTCTGGGTTCAATTTCTTCAAGAGTATCAGAGGCATGTTCCATATCAAGTTCGCTAAAAATAGCAAGACGCTGGTCAGGCGCAAGTTCTTCAAGTATGTCCGCAAGATCGGCGGGGTGAATGTCCAGAAGTTTTTCCTTAAGAACCTTTAATTTAACATTCCCTTTAAAGCTGCCAATGTTTTCAGGAAGCGGTTGGACATAAGTCCATGGAATGGTGTCTGTTTTGATTTTGCTTGCAAGGCTGTAAATAAAATTGGCAAGCCATTTCAGTCCTAATCTTCTTAAAAATCCGTATTTACTGGAGTCCACTTCTGTTACATATAATTTATTGTTGCTCATTACAAGTTTTACGTCATAAACCACTTCAAGTTCGTTGTCATCCATATCAAGAACTTTTTTATCCATAATATGGTCTTTTAGTAAAACCTGAGAGGGGATGGGTTCTTTTTCATATTTTTCCACGTTTTCAATGTCAATAATAATTTCATCATTGGTAATTTCAGCTATTTGTTTCCATGGAATTAATAAGGATTGATAACCAAAAGGTCGCCCTATAATAAAAAAGGTAACTTCAGGAATGGTTTCTGTCTCAAAAATGATTATATCTTCTAGTTTGCCTATCTGCTTTCCCTTGGAAACGACTTTTCTTCCAATAATTTCACTTCCAAAAAAAGAATAACCTGAAGGAGCTATATTTGAATTATTTTCAGCCATATTCACAGTCCTATTTAATTAACGTAATAAATTTATAAATAAGAAGAACAGCTATAAAAAGAAGATAAACCTTTAATAAAATAAGAGAATACTTTACTGCCAGCGTTGCTTCAATTTTAGGCTGAGCGTATTTTTCGTTTATTTCAATAATTTTACCAAAGTTATCCTCAAAAAATCTTTTAATCTGTTTTTTTATTATGTTTAGTTTTTCTATTTTTTTTCTCATAACTTATATTCCTTTTTAGTTCAAGGCATTAAATAAACCCGGAAACAGTGAACTTATCGCATAAAGCGCAGCTAAAACAATAATAAATATTACAATTGATATTCCTATAATATTTTGTAATAAACCGCTTTTATACTCTCCCATTGTTTTGCTGTCATTTAAGAGCAACAATAGGAAAATAAGGCTTGCAGGGAGTAAAGTGGCGGAAATTACCTGAACAGATAATGTAATCAACACGAGAGGGGCATTTGGAATAAGAACAACAAGACCGGCAGTTATTAAAAAGATAAAATAATTGGCATAAAACCATGGAGCTTCTTTGATTTTGTTATTGAGCGAGTGAGCCCACCCGAATATTTCTCCAAAAGACCATGAGCTGGCTAATGTAATACAAATTGAACCCAGCAGACCGGCATTAAACAAGCCTATCGCAAGCGAAGCGCCTATATATTTATTTACTCCCATCAATAGATGGGAAGCCTGTGCAGCGCTGTTAAGCTCTATTCCTTTTAATACTGTTCCTGTAACAATAACAATAAAAATTGCTATTGTTACAGTTAAAACTGACCCTACCATTGTATCAAACTTGCCCCATGGAAGGTCTTTTTCTTTCATTCCTTTGTCTATAACCGCACTTTGCTGGAAATACAGCATCCATGGAGTTATTGTGGTGCCTATATTTGCCATTAAGAAAAATAAAAGTTCATTACTAAAACCGTTAGGAAGATTAGGGATTAAACCCTGATGAACAATATCTGAAACTGAAGGATTAACCATAAATGCGCATGGAATATAAATTAAGTTAAGAGCACAAAAAGTAAGCGCAATTTTTTCCCAAGTCCAATACCTGCCGTTGATTACCATTATTCCCATAATAATGCATATTACGGTTACAGTTATAAAAGGAGGAACTCCAAAAATACTGAGAGCAGATGACATACCTATAAATTCGGTAATTAAAGTAAGCCAGTTTACTATCATTAAGTTTGTTAATGAAAACCATCCCCAAAAAGAGCCAAAGGCTTCAAAAACCGCCTGCGCATGCCCTTTCTTTGTTACAACGCCTATCCTCACAGTCATTTCCTGCACAAAATAGGCAATCGGAACCAGCAAAAGCAAAAACCAGATTAAATTATAGCCGTATTTTGCGCCTGTTGCAGCATAAGTTGTTATGCCGGCAGCGTCATTGTCGGCTATCATAACAACAATACCCGGTCCGGAAATAATTAAATACAGGACTATTATTTTCCAGATTCTTCTGTATTCATAATATAATTTGGAAAAAAATTTCATATAATACTTCAAAAAGCTGTTAATTATACCGCTCTTAAATTAAATTTCAGATTTTATCTGCAAACGCCTTGAGCGGTATAGGCGAAGCGGGAGTGTATTTTTGGAAAAATCCGGCTTTGCCGGTTTTTCTGAAAATTAAACTCATTCCAGTATACCTTAATTAGTATTTAAATTTAAACATTGCAGTATATCAAGTATTTGATAGTGAATAAAAAATTCTCACAAAAAGTTTGTTTAAAAATTTATTCATCTCGACTTACCCTTTCAATTAAAAAAATTAAAGATAATGTTTTTATTTATTAATAAATTTTATTGAAGCTATAATATAGGGATATTTGAATTATAATTGGCTTAAATTTGTTTAAAATTTATACTTAGTATAAAAAACTTAGGGATAAAAATTTGAAAACAGTTTACAAATGGATTTATC
>DYOT01000152.1 GCA_020720345.1 Candidatus Caenarcanum sp. | reverse complement strand
AAAACAAGTACGGAGTTGTATATCCCGAAAATTTATATAAAATGAACAAAAAATTCCATTAAAAAACCCTTACCCTTTAGAAATTAAATTGGTAAAATAATTTCTATGAATTCAAAATATTTAGAATTAATCAAACATGCTGTAAAATCGTTCAATTTAAAATTGGACGACTACAATGTCTTATTGCCTGCCTGCCCTAATGAACCCTCTATCATGGCTATTATTGCGGCAGTTGCTGACGCCAAAAATATTTATGTAAAAACATCAAAACACTCTGTAATGGAAAATATATATAAAACAGCAGGAGAGTTTGGTTTTGATAACATCAGATGCATTGAAGAGACAAAGCCTGTATTGCTTTCCGGCATGGATATTGTTGTAAAAGGCGGAGAAATAGACAAGATTGATAATTTATTTATAAACCAGCTCAGCAAAAAAAGCGTTATCTCTCTTTTCCCGGAAAACCTTGATTTTGGCGACACAGAAGGCATAAATGTTGAAGCATGCGATAAAAAAACTATTCCTGTGGCAGGAATAGACCCTCAGGACAAAAATTTAAACCTTTATAAGTATTTCTCCAACATTGTATTAAAAAGATGTTACGAAGCCGGGCTGGATGTCTTTAAATCAAAGCTTTTTCTTGCAGGACATGGGAGCTTGCTTAACTCGACACTCGAGCTTCTAAAAGCTGCCGGAGCTGTAGTATATGTTTATAACCTGCAATCAACTTCCGACCAGGCTCACACCCTAAAGCATCTTCCCGAAGTTGACGCAATTATAGCAATAGATTACCCGCAAACTTCAGGACAGCTCATAGGAAGCAAAGGGGTTATTTCAATAAGCGATATTGTCGACTTAAACCCGAGTGTTAAAATTATACATTTTTGCGGAAAACTTGAAACAGGCTCTTTGAACTTCGGGAAAATTCAATATTATCCTGATAAAATTAATCAAAATTCAATAAATCTTAACATTCGGGAATTAGACGAAAGAAGCCTTATAGAAATAGCTACAGCCTGTTTAAAGATAGGCGAAGACTTAACAAAAACACCAACAAATTCTATGAATTTAAACTCCTCTGTAGTAACATACAAAGTGCTTAACAGAGTTTCTCCCGTTCTCTCGGGCAGGACTTTTATTTAAACCTGAATTTGGTTATTGAAGCGTGTGCTTATTATAGTTTTGAGGCGGATATGTTCGTAAATCTTGTTTTTGACCTGTTTATATTTTGTGCAGCTATTGGTCTTGTTTTAATGGGAGTTTCAAATATAACTTCGTTTATGAACCAATAAAATTTTAAAAAAAATTGACTATATTTATCATTATTATTACAAAAAAGTTACACTTTGTTTAAAATCCCGGAGAATGAACGGGAAAACCCTTATAGCCAGGATTTGAATACACAACGTTTTTTATTTCTCCTGTTGTGTAATTTGCTTTCTTAAACAACTTTCCAAGTGTATTTAATCTGTCCGTTAAGGCGCAATTTACCTGTGCAAGCTGCGGTTTTCTTTTCAACATCTGCAGCCACACATCTGCTTCATAGCCCCAGGCGTATGTTTCTTCTTCAAGCGAACAATGTTCATCCTGATGAACGGCTTCATGGCTCAAAGTGCTTGCCAGTGCTTCCGGCGGGGCATTTCTATGCTTATTATTAAGATATATATAAAGCTGCTTTCCTTCTTTCCAGCCAAGCGCATCAAAATTTGCATAATCCCGGGAAATTTCCCCAAGATTTTTAAACTGAATCTTCATAGGCAATCTCGAAACATTGTTTCCTAAAATAGCTTTTTTTGCCCATTCTCCGGAAGTTCCATTCATTGCATCAAGCGCCTGTATAATTTTCGCATCATTTGTAACTGACGAATAACTGTTTGAAACATTTTTTGCCATAGAAGGCATTGCTAAAAAAACCAATAAAATAAACACAACTAAATTTTTTACCACACGCATAAGCGACTTTTACCCTCAATTCTTCTTTTTTTATAATAAACACACGTTTTTAACTAATTCAAAAAACACGTATTTTTATTCTGTCACATGTAAATTATAATTTTCCACTTTCAAAAGGAAACCCTTTAAACAAAGGGTTTAATAAAAATTTACTTATTATGTCAAAATTCTTCTAACTTAATTGTGAACGGTATTTTATACTGCTTATGGTGAGAATAACCACCGCAAAAGCCAAAAGTATTAACACATTGCCCCACAACGTATCAAGTCCCTGCCCTTTTAGTGCTATTCCCCTTACTATGAGTACATAATACCTTAAAGGATTTAATAGGGTTAAATGCTGAAAAAATTCCGGCATGCTTTCAAGCGGAGATATAGCGCCGGAAAGATTAAACATGGGCAAAGCCACAAAAATTGACGTTAATATTACCTGCTGCCTGTTTTGCGAAATAGTGCTTAATAACAGTCCGATGCCAACGCCAATAAGTATATAAAAAGCCGAAATTGCTACTAATAAAACAGGACTTCCATTAAAGGGAATTTGAAAAATAAAATGCGCAAATGTTAATGCAGCTATTAGCATAAGCGTGAGAAGAAAGGTCAGCGGCAAAATTTTTGCAAGCAAAACTTCAAAAGAATTGGCGGGTGTCATAAGAAGCTGCTCGAGAGTCCCCGTATCTTTTTCCTGCACAGCCTGTATAGAAGAAGCCATGATGCTAACCATTGTCAAAAATGTTCCTATAACCCCCAGGACAAAAAACCAGCTGTTCACAAGCCCCGGGTTATAGAGCGAAATAATTTTTGGATTTACAAGATTATCTTTTGCCGGAAAATTATAAAAATTTATTATCTGCGAAATATAAGCGGCTGCTACCCCTCCGGTATAAGCATCTACTCCGTCTATAAAAACCTGAACTTCTGCAGGGATATTTCTGTTGATTTTTTTTTGAAAATCAGGGGGAATAACAAGACCTGCCTTTATTTTCCCATCCCTGATATATTCAGCAAGCTGCGATTCGCTTTCGGTATAAACCGACGGCACAAAGATTTTGCTTTCCACAAGAGAAGAAACAAATTCTCTGCTTATATTTTGTTTTGAATGATCTACAATCCCCAATTTCAGATGGTTAACATCAGGGTTCATTACAAAGCCGTAAAGACAAATCTGGATTGTAGGAGGGAACAGCAACATAAAGAGAAGCTGCTTGTTTCTTAATAATTGTCTTATTTCTTTAATGACAAGCGTCCAGAATCTGGTTTGAAAAGTATTCGCAAATCTTTTTAACATGTTAATAATTTTACTACAATTCTCTTTTCAATGTGCTAGAATAAGCCTCATAAAGCAGATAAACCATATCTTTACTGACTTAAATTTGAAACAAATTTATTAAAATGAGTAACTGACAAAAAATGAAAATTGTTCATCTTGCCGATTTGCATTTAGGGTACAGGGCTTACAGTAAATTAAGCGCTGAAGGCTTAAATATCCGTGAAAAAGATATTATTAAAACTTTTAAGGAAGCTCTGGACAAAATTTCTGAATTAAATCCAGATTTAATTCTTATTGCGGGCGATATTTTTCACAGACCAAGACCCAGCAATTCCACAATTTATCTTACAATAAATCTTTTGCAAAATTTCAGAAAAACATGCCAATCTCCTATGATTTTGGTTTCCGGCAATCATGAAGCGTCCAAGTCATTTGAATCAGGAAGTATTTTAAAAATACTTGAAGCAACAGTGCCTAAAATCAAGGTTGTTGA
>DYOT01000007.1 GCA_020720345.1 Candidatus Caenarcanum sp. | reverse complement strand
TTTATTATCAAGCTTTACAGGAAAAGGAAAACTGACAGACTTTGTTTCCATAAGCTCTTCGGGCATGTCTTCTTCTCTTGACCACAAAGAAATTTCCGTAAAATTATCGGTTAAAAGTTTTGTAAGGCATAAACCCCAGCTGCCTGCACCCAGAATAGTAAGCTTCATTATTTTCATAATCCTCTCTTGAGTTTTTAAGCGTTATTACTATAATTATACGAATTAATTAAAAATCAGCAAATTCCCTATTTTAATATAATTATATCTGCATTTTTTTGGTTTTATTCCATATGATTAAAAATTGCAATAATGCAAGAATTAACAAAATTAATGGGATATACCAACACCCTGTCCAGCCTGAACCCCTTACAAAGCTGTCTCTGGATAGCTCTATATAGTATCTTCCTGGGATTATATACGATAGAAGCGAAAGTGGAAAAGGAATATTGCTTACAGGATAAATAAACCCGCTAAGAAGGATTATTGCCATTGCCATTGTAGTCCCTGCAATCTGGATTGCAGAAGCCTGTGTTGTGGAGACAGCACCGGCTAAAAGTCCGAACAACACTGAGTTTATCAGAAAAATTAAAGTGCCTATAATAAACAAACTTATATCCCCGATAAAATTTAGCTTAAATATTATAATTCCAAGCGTTAACGTAAATAATGTCTGCCCTATAGCTACAATCAGGTATGCAAGCAATTTCCCGAGTATTAATTCAGTTGCTGAAATGCCTGAAGCGTAAACCTGTATAATATTACCCTCCTCTTTTTCTCTTGCCATAGCAATTGAAGCCAGCAATGCAGGATAAAGAGTAAGTACAAGGGTAAAAACTCCCGGAACAATAAAAAGCGCTTCTTTTCTGCCGGGATTAAACCAGATACGAATACGGGGAATAATAGAAGGACTGCTTATCCGAAGTTTATTATGTGATATAAAAAATTCTGTTACGCCGAAAATCCCGCCCTTAATTATTTTAGCGTTTACAACGTCTGTTCCGTCAAGAAGAAACTGTACTTCGCTTGATTTTCCGTCTTTTATGTTTCTGCTGAAATGCGGAGGAATAATCATTGCTACTTTTGCCGTTCCCATATCCAGAGCTTCCTGAATGCTTTTTGATGAATTTACAAGCCTGAATAAATTACTTACAGCGAATCTGTCAATGTATTCACGGCTTAAAGGAGTTTTATCAAAATCCTGAATAATAATAGGAACGTTTTTTGCTTCCAGCCTGATTGCATAGCCAAATACAACAAGAGTCATAAACGGCAGTAATATAGCTAAAAGAACGGTGGTCTTATATCTTGAAAATTGTAAAAGTTCTTTTTTGCACTGGGCAAGAATTTTTTGCATGGTTATTGCCTTTTTTCTATTAAGCTAATAAACACATCTTCAAGTGAAAAAGGAATTTCAGAAGTGGAAAAGAGTTTTATATTGTTTGATTCAAGCAAACTTTTAATTAAGCAAATTTCTTCGTCAGGTTTTTCAGTGTTTACGTGGATTCTGCTTCCGAAAAGAGCGGTTTTCCAGGGTTCAATAGTTTTCTTTAATAGTAAGTAAGCCTGCTGAGGTCTCTCTGCTATTATTTCAACAAGGGATCCGGTTTGTAAATTTTTAATTTCGTTCGGGGTTCCCTGTGCAATAATTTGCCCATCATCCATGAAAGCCATTCTGCTACAGTTTTCAGCTTCTTCAAGATAATGAGTGATAACAATAATAGCAGTTCCTCTTTGGGCGAGATCTGTTATAGTCTGCCAGAACATTCTTCTGGCAAGAGGATCAACTCCTGAAGTAGGTTCATCAAGAAATAATATTTCGGGCTCATGCATTATTGAAGCCCCAAAAGAAACACGCTGTTTCCATCCTCCAGGAAGTAGTCCTGTAAGTAAATTTTCTTGCCCCTCCAGTCCTGAAGCATTTAAAACCCATTCTATCTTTGCAGATTGTTCTTTTTGCGGCACAGAATACACACCGCAATAGAATTTTAGATTTTCCAGAATTGTAAGATCATTATAAAGTGTGAATTTTTGGCTCATATAGCCGATTCTTTGCCTTAATCCAGAGCTTCTCAGATTGCCTGTTTCTCCTCCGAGGTAAATTTCACCTGATGTTGCGCTTAGTAGTCCGCATAACATTTTTACTGTGGTAGTTTTTCCTGCCCCGTTTGCCCCAAGAAGCCCGAAAACTTCGCCATATTTGACTTCCAAATTAACATTTTTTACAGCGACAAAGCTGTCAAAAGTTTTACACAGGTTATAAGCTCCTATCGCATTATCATTACTATCCCGCACTGTCATCTTCATTTCATTTTGCCCATCGGTTTTGCGGGTATTGAGAATTACCTGTTTACTATAAGGAAATGCATTAATAACTGTTTTAGTTGCTTTTTTTTTCAGTAAATCAACAAAAACACTTTCCAGAGGAAGCCCATTTCTTATTTTTGCAGGAGTGCCAATCTGTTCAAAGAGCCCATCGTAAACAAGCGCAATGCGATTGCATCGTTCTGCTTCGTCAAGATAAGGAGTGGCAATAATAATTGTTATATCTTCAGCAGAGAGAGAAGAAAGAACGTCCCAGAAATCCCTGCGTGAAACCGGGTCTACTCCTGTGGTCGGTTCATCCAGAAGCAAAATCAGCGGCTGATAAATAAGCACACAGCAAAGCGCAAGTTTTTGTCTCATCCCTCCTGAAAGCTGACCTGCCAGCCTGTCAGAGAAATCTTCAAGGTTCATAAGTTTTAAATACTTGTTTCTTCTTTCTTTAAATGTTTCTTCAGGAACTTTTCTGACTTTTGCAGCAAATTCAAGGTTTTCATTAATGCTAAGGTCGTTATAAAAAGAAAATTGCTGGGTTAAGTACCCGATTTTCTGACGTGAATTACTCGGTAAGCTTTCAAAAGTCTTTACTTCTCCGCTATCAGGGGATGTAATGCCTGACAGAATATTAAAAATACTTGTTTTTCCTGCACCATCAGGACCAATAAGACCAAAAATCTCACCTTTTTTAACAGTCAGGCTTATATCCTTTACTGCCTGAATGTTGCCGTATTTTTTATGGAGATTTTTTATTATTACGACTTCATCGATAGAATTAATCATTTTTTTGCCTGTTTTTTAAATTTATTGGAAAAATTTTATCTTTGTTTAGAATGACGGTTTCACCTGTTTTATAACATAATCTCCCCGTCAGCAGGCATTCCGGGTTTTGCCAGACCCTGTGGGTTAGTAATATTAATTTTTATTCCAAAAACCTGTTTTACGCGGTCTTCACGAAAGTAAATATTTTCAGGCGTAAAGGAAGCTTCAGCATCAATTTCTGCAACACAGCCCTTAATTGGTTTTTTAGGCGCAGAATCAAGATAAACATTTGCAGGCTGCCCAACATGAATTAGTCCAACTTTGCCTTCAGGTATGTAACCACGTAGATAAACTGTATTGTAATCCAGTAAAGTTAAAATTATTTTGCCTGTATTGACAATTTCTCCCGGTTCGGAAGTTCTGTCAATTATTATGCCGTTAATGGGACTTTTAATATTAAAATAGCTTATCTGTGCTTCAATCTGGCGTTTTTGAGCCTGAGCTTGGTTTACATTTGATTTTGCGGCTTCAATCTGGGATTTTGCCTGTTCAATCTGTGAATATAAAAGATTAATCTGCTCTTTATTAATCGTAGGATTGTATTTTGATGATATTGCCTGAGATAGAAGCGCCTGTGCCTCTGTAATTTGACTTTGAGACACATTTAATCCTGTTGTTCTGGAAAGTTGTGTGGATTTTGTGGTGTTATACCTTGTTTTTGCCTGATCATGGGTTTGTTTAGAGATTGAACCTGTTTTTATGAGGTTTGTATAACGGCTTAAATCACTTTCTGCCATCTCTAATTCGTAATTTGCCTGGTTTAACAACTCCTGAGCTTGTGAATATTGAGCTTTAGCTATATCTAAAGATGTTTGAGCCTGCTGAATAGTTGCTTGTGAGCTTTCGACAGACTGAGCAAATGAAGAATTTGCCTGCTTAATCTGACTATTTACAACGTTAAGCTGAACTTCTCCTTGCTTTTGCTGTTGTTTTGAGGTTTCAATATTAGCTTTTGCAGCTTCAAGTTGTGCCTGTAATTCAGGATCATCTAGTTTTACAAGCAATTCGCCTTTTTTGACTCTTGTGCCTTCTCGTCCAATTATATAGTCGATTTTTCCGCCATATTTTGGACTGATATCAACTTCATAACCTTCAAGCCTGCCGCTTACGAATAAATTCTGTGTTTTTGGCTTAAATAAATAATTTAAAAATCCTGCAATTACTCCTAATACAATAATAATCAGGATTATAAAAATAAATCTGGCTTTTTTACTGTTAACCATTAAGTTTTTCAACTCCTCACGAAATTTAAGTATAATTATAAAATAATCAATTCAATTATTACAGCATTTTTATTGTATATTTTTATTTATGAAAAAACTGGAATTTATGAAAAAATTTATTCAAATTCTTTTAATAAGCTGCATTTTTATTTTTGCAAACGGTTTTAAGGTTGAAAAAAATCCCCGAAATTATTTAATTAACTACGCAGTTAAAGACTGGCAGGAGCTTAACACCCTTTCAGAATATTTACCAAGTTTTGAAATCAATGAAAATTTTCCGGAAAAAGATTGGTGGGCTAATTTTTGTGATCCGGTTCTTGATAATTACATAAATCAGGCTCTGGCTTCCAATAAAGATGTCAGGACAGCTCTTGCCCGCATCGAAGAAATGGAAGGGTATACACAATCTGCTTTTAGCAATGAGCTTCCGAAACTTGATTTAAATACTTATTATTTCAGATTTTTAAACAGTTCGGAAAATTTTCTTTTTGCAAATCCTCAGAACTCAATCAAAAATGTTTTATTAATTCCTCTTATTGCACAGTATGAAGTTGATATTTTCAGAAAAAATCACCCTGGTACTTTGTCAGCCAGAAAACAGGCTGAAGCTTCTTCTCTGGATTATAAAACAGCTCAAATCATGGTTTCTTCCAGTGTTGCAAATGATTATTTCAATTTAATACTCACAGATAAGATTATAAAACTTCAATGCGAACTTATGAAATATCAAGAAGAACTTCTTAAACAGCAAAACTGTCTTTTTAAAGAAGGCGTGGCTTCTTATGATGATGTTTTAACGGCACAGCAAAATATTTCAGCAACCAAAACAAGCATAGAAGAGAAAATTAAACTTAGGGGGATCTATGTTCACAGGCTTTGTGTCCTTGTTGGTGTTCCTCCTGTTGAACAGTCAGGCTTTACCCGCTCTGATATAGACTGCATAAATTTTCCTTCTCTGCTTAATGCAGGAAGTCCTTCAGACTTAATTATCCGCAGACCTGATATTATGTCTTCAGAAAAAAATCTTGAAAGCGCAGGTATTGATATATCGTTTGCAAGACGGCAATTTCTACCGTCATTAAACGCCACAGGATTGTTTAATTATTCTTCATTCCAGCCGGGCAATATTTTTGATTGGAGCAGCAATGCATCTTTGGTGGGAGGTTCGCTTAAACTTCCTATTTACGAAGGCAAAATGTTCGCAAATCTTAAAATTAAAAAGGCTGTTTATAAACAGGCGATAGAAGGATATCAAAAATCAGTTTTAACAGCCTTGCAGGAAGTTGAGGACAGTTTTATAAGCTTGAACAGCGATATTAAACAATTTAATCAAGCTGAAGAAGATGCTGTAAATGCTGAGAAAAAACTTGGACTTACAGAAAACAGGTATAATGAGGGAATTGCTTCTTGTCTGGATGTTTTGCTTTCCAAACAGGACTATATAAAATACAAACAGTCTGAAGTCAATATAAAAGTGCAGGTTTTGGTGGATAATATCAGCTTATATAAAGCACTTGGTGGCGGATTTTAATTAAGGAAAAGATTAAAGATGAAAGTGAAAATAATAGGTGGGGGATTAGCTGGCTCAGAAGCCGCACTTCAGCTGGCTAAGAATAATATAAATGTTGAATTATATGAAATGCGTCCTATAAAAGCCACCGGCGCGCACGAAACTGATAAGCTAGGGGAGCTTGTATGCAGTAACAGCCTTGGTTCTAATGATTTAGGCGTGGCAAGCGGGCTTTTGAAGCAAGAATTAAGACTTATGGAATCTTTTCTTATGAATTTTGCCGATGAAAGCAAAGTCCCTGCCGGAAATGCGCTTGCTGTCGACAGGGAGATTTTTGCGGAAAAAATCACTAATGCTATTAAATCAAATCCTTTTATTGAAGTTATAAACGAGGAAATTACAGAAATTCCTGCTGATAATCCTGTGATTATTGCTACAGGACCTTTGACTTCTGAAAAACTGACTAAAAATATCATAAATTTTACCGGGGCTGATAACCTGTATTTTTTTGATGCAATTGCTCCAATAGTCGAAAAGGACTCGATAAATTTTGATATTGCCTTTCTGGCAAGTCGCTATAACAAGGGGGAAGCAGATTATATAAACTGCCCGATGAATCGGGAGGAATATGACAAGTTTTATGAAATACTTATAAACGCTCCGAAAATCGAACTAAAAGAGTTTGAAAAAGACGCAAAGTTTTTTGAATCCTGCATGCCGATTGAGGTCATGGCATCAAGAGGAAAAGATACTTTGAGATTTGGTCCATTAAAACCTGTAGGGCTTATAGATGAAAGAACAGAACAAAAAAATTATGCTGTTATTCAGCTTAGACAGGATAATAAGGCGGCAACTCTTTATAATCTCGTGGGATTTCAGACAAATTTAAAATGGGGAGCGCAAAAAGATTTAATCCAGAGTATTCCGGGACTTGAAAATGCTTCTATAGTTAGATATGGAGTAATGCACAGAAATACTTTTATACACAGCCCTCTGGTACTTGAACCGACTTTGCAGTCAAAAAACAGGTCTAACTTGTTTTTTGCAGGGCAGATAACAGGCGTTGAAGGTTATACAGAATCTATAGCCTCAGGACTTCTTGCAGGGATTAACATGAGCAGGCTAATAAACAGTAAAAACTTGCTGAAGCTTGATTCCATAAGTATTTTAGGTGCCTTATGCTCTTATATAACTTTTCCCGACCATAAACATTTTCAGCCTATAAACAGCAACTGGGGCATTCTAAACCCTATGGAAATAGATAGAAAGACAAGAAAAGATAAAAAGCTTAAAAATAGTCTTTTGGCTGAAAGGTCTTTGGAATACGTTAAAAATTTATTTTATGAATAAAGGCTATTCAGATATTCGCTCATTTCACTGATTAACAAGCTTTCATCGTCTTTGTATTTATCGATAAGCCTAACTATTGCGCTGCCTATAATAGCCGCATCTGCGCCAAGTGTTTTTAATTCGCTAATATGTTCTTGGCTGGAAACACCAAAGCCAACTGCTGTAGGAATTTTGGTAACTTTTTTTATGTCCTGTAAAATATTTCCAAGCATTCCTGAAAAATTTTCCCTTACTCCTGTTACTCCTGTTGAAGATACAAGATAAATAAATCCTGCTGAAGTTTCAGCTATTTTTTTAATTCGTTCTTTATCGGAAGTTGGAGAAATAAGCATAATAAAATCGATTTTATTCGCTTTACATGATTGAGAAAAATCATCAGCTTCTTCCAGAGGCAAATCTGGAATTATAATGCCAGAAACATTCAATGAAGCAGCTTTTTTAATAAAATTTTCAGCCCCAAAGCTTAAGACAGGGTTGTAATAGGTAAATAAAATTATTGGAATAGAAAAATTATCTTCAATTTCTGCCAGCATTTCAAAAATTTTGTTTATATTAGTTCCATTTTCAAGAGAAGCTTTTGAAGCTTTCTGGATGATAGGACCGTCAGCCAGAGGATCTGAAAATGGAATCCCCAGTTCAATTGCGGCAACTTTTTTTTCTTCAAACAGGTTTAAAAGCTTTTTAGTTGTTTCAAAATTTGGATAGCCTGAAACTATAAAAGGGATTAAAGCAGGTTTATTAGGGTTGCTGCTTATTGAATAACTAATTTTAGAAACTAATTCCTCTGGTACCATATAAATAAACTTCTTCCGGGTTTTCTAATATTTCATGTAGTTCAGAAACGGTTTTTCCCATCACAGGGTGAATAAACTCAACATCCAGTTCAAGCATGGGAACAAGTGCAAAGGCTCTTTTATGCATTCTCTGATGAGGGATTTCAAGCGTTTCGTTTGAAATAACCTTATCATCATAAAACAAAATATCCAAATCAAGAGTTCTCGGCAAATTTGGAGGTAACTCGGAAGATCTTGTTCTGCCGAGCTGATTTTCTATTCTTAGACACTGGTTTAAAAGTTCTTCGGGCGCAAGGTCTGTTTGAATCTTGAGAACCGCATTTATAAACCATTCCTGGTCAATATATCCAACAGGTTCGGTTTCATAAAGGCTTGAGCTCTCAACCACACAAATGCCTTCTGTGTCATTTAACAAGTTGTGCGCCTGCTGGATGTAACCAATTCTATCCCCTATATTTGAACCTGCGCATAAATATGCAATAGACATGAGTTTTTCCTGTTTATACTATTTTGAACTATAAATGAGCCATATTTTTAATTATTTTATATTTTTTTTCAATTTTTTACAATCAATTTTTTATAATCAAATCTGTGTTTAAAAATATTAAGAGATGTTAAAATTGTTTTTCATCCTCTGAAATCTTTATAGCAAAAGGACTTCGCCAAATTTTAAAAATTTTATCTCAATAGGTTAGGCAATTTTTCAGAACCATAAGTTTTTTATATAGTAAGTAGATATTTAATATTTAATATATGTTCTGTTTCTACATAACACAATAATAATATGCCATGAGGAGATAATATTTATGTCAATAAATCCTATTGTTTTAGCGTTAATCAATAAATTGTCTACAAGTTTTGAAAATAATACTGCTGCAACAGAGACCACCAATGATGCATCAATATTTGATTCAGATCAGACACTTAATCTTGATGATGCCAATTTAGAAACATTGCGTACAGCTCTTGGAATTGGTTTAATCCTCTCTCTTTCAAAAGGGCAAAGTTCATCTAATCAACAACAAACTAACAACAGCAATGTTTCAAATCCTCTTCAATTTTCAGGTATATTTGGAAACAGCAGCAATTTAACAAATCTCCTGAATGCAAATATATCGCCTTACTCTTCCCAATCAGCCGGAACAAGTGTATTCAGCAACACAGACAATAGCCTGACAAATATGTTTAACACATATTCTGCAGCCTTGAATTCAGGTTCTGCCTCTACAGGAATTAGCGGTGTTAATTCGAGTGGATTGTCCTCTTTAAATATGAACTCATATAGCAGTTTATCTGACAATTCAGGATGGAATCAAATGGTAACAGGCACTCAAAGTAGAATTAATAACATATTAAACTTCACTATTCCTGAGCCTACCAAAGAAAATAATGATGCCCTTATAAAGCAGATGAAGAGTGAGTATGAAAAAGCCAACAATGTAACATTGACCGATGAAGAATATGCAAACATAAAAACTGAAAATAAACTGACAAGTACAATACTAGGACTTCTTGCTAATCAGTAAAATCATAACTCTTTGGGTAAATGAATGGTAAATATACTTCCTTGATTTATTTCACTTTCAACCGTTATATGCCCCTTATGAGAATTTAAAATATGTTTTACAATTGAAAGCCCGAGACCTGTTCCACCTGCCTTGCGGCTTCTTGCCTTGTCAACCCTGTAAAATCTTTCAAATATACGGGGAATATGCTCTTTCGGAATTCCACTGCCCTGATCTATTATATTTATTATAACTTCTTTTTCAGTAATATCTGCAACAATGGCTACTTCTTTGTTTTCGTTGCTGTATTTTATTGCATTATCTACTAAATTAACTATAGCCTGCTCAAAAAGCAGGGTATCAAGCCACGCATAAATATATTGGCTGCATTCCAGATTTATTTTTATTGATTTATTTTCTGCCCCGACCTCACAAACCTGAATTGCAGATTTCAATATCGGATAAAGCAGACTTTTCTCCAGCCTTTGCTCATTAATATTTGTAGTCTGTTCCAGTCTTGAAAGAGCCAGAAGATCTTCTATAATGGCATTTAATCTATTTGTGTGTCTCGAAATTATATCAAGAAAATGTTCCGCTTCTTCCCTGTTTTCCAACGCTCCTTCCTGCAAGGTTTCTATAAACCCTTTTATTGAGGTTACCGGTGTTTTTAATTCATGCGAAACATTTGCAACAAAATCTTTTCTGATGTTTTCAAGTTGCTTAAGCTTTGAAGCCATTATGTTCATAGCTTCAGCAAGCCCTCCTATTTCTTTTATAGAATGAATAGGCACTTTTGAGGAAAAATCGCCTTCAGCAAACTTAAGAGCACTTTCTTCAAGGACCAGAAGAGGTTTCTGAATTTTTCTGCTGAATATATAACTAATAAGTATAGCAATTAAAGATGTTATCAACCCTGCAGCAAATATTTTTTGATATAAAGTATTTAAATTATGCTGAAGTAAATTTATAGGCACTGATGTTCTTATTACGCCGACTATTTTCCCTTTATCAATAAGTGGAGACGCTACATATAGCATATATTGTTTTAAGGTTTTGCTGTATCTTGTCGCGTTGGATGTTTTACCTGCCAATGCCTGAATGATTTCCGGTCTATTTTTGTGATTTTCCATATGCGACGCAGCTTCATCAGAATCACTAATAACTTTTCCATCAGTAGTGATTATGGTTATACGAATAGAAGCCTTTTGAGCAATGTTTTTTGAAATATTATCAAGTTTTTGTAGGCTGTTTGCGCTTATTTTATCAGCAAATTCATCTTCGTACAGCTTAATTATGGTTTCCTGATTAGTTTCTACTTTTTTAAAATAAAATTTTCTAAAGTCATACGTGGCATGCCAGGTTGTCAGTGATAATGAAAGTGCTATTATAATTAAATATGAAGGAAATAAATACCATAGAAGATTTTTTTTAAACATATATTACTCTTTCATAAATCGGAAAAATGAGTTTAAACTGATTCCTTAAACCTGTACCCGACACCTCTTACAGTTTCAATATAACTGCCATAATTATCAAGTTTTTTTCTTAACCCGACCATAAGGACATCCACCGACCTGTCTGTTACTTCGTAGTCCTCACCTTTTATTTCATCAATAATCTGATAGCGGGTTAAAACCCAACCTGGCTTTGAAGCAAGTAAATGAAGCACTTTGAATTCCGCATTTGTAAGCTTTAAAGGAGAATTGCCCAGCAAAAACTCATGTTTTTGCGGATTTATTGTTAGTTCATGTATTTTCACAATCAAATCTTGCTCGTATTTATCGACTTTTTGTCTTTTTAATACTGCTTTTATTCTTGATATAAGAACTTTCGGACTAAAAGGCTTCGTTACATAATCATCGGCGCCATGCTCAAAGCCTCGTATTATATCTTCCTCTTCGCCCCTTGCCGTAAGCATAATTATAGGAAGTTCCCTTGTTATCTCGGAATTTTTAAGTTTTTTGCATACTTCCAGTCCGTCCATTCCGGGAAGCATTATATCAAGAAGGATTAAATCGGGCATTATTTGCGGAATAGCCGCCAGAGCTTTTTCTCCTGAAAAATATGATATTGCGTTAAATTGGTTTTTATTTAGGTTGTATTCAATTAATTCCTGAATATCTTCCTCATCTTCAACAACAACAATATTTGGATTAGCCATAACAATGTCCTTTTTTTTTACAGGTATAAAATTGTAACAAACATTAATTATACCTTAATTTGTTCATAATATTTAAGCTTTTTTATCCTCAAGTTTTTTTCTTATATATGTTGTTAAAGGCGTTACGATAAGCGGGGCAATAATTCTTTTTGCAAGCACAACACAACCTACAAGAATAGTCAGCACCCTAAAATTTTTATTGATGCACATTTCGGGAATATGACCTGTTAGTTTTTCGTATGATTCTCGTAAATGCTCCTGAACTTTCTTATTTAGGATTATAGATCCTGCTGCCAGCTGGATAGTTGCTTCTACTCCTGCATTTGTCAATTTATAAGCCTGAAGATATTTTTTATGATCATCACTTAATTTATCATTTTTACCAATTTCCACATAATCATATACATTCTGACTTGTGTCCATCAAAATTGACGATCCGAGTATAAACTTGGCATCATTTTCAGAAATACCGTTTTTAATGGCATCAGTTCCGTATTTCAGAACTGGCTTTACATAATTTCTAAATATTTCTTTTGGAATACTAGGCATATAATTTATTTGGTTTAACCTCATTATTATCGTTCACTGTTTTTCCAAAGGGAACATAAAGTTTTCTCGCATAAATACTGTCAAGAACTCTGTCGGAAGATTTAATATGCTTATCATCTTTAAGTATTCTTGGAAGTATAGAGTCTAATATTTTGCCCGCAACAGGTATCATAAGTAGTGTAAACGCAACAGTATTAAGCTTTTTAAGCTTTCCAAGGTTTTCGGCCCCGAATTCTTTATTTCTTATAGGGTCAAACATATGCGCAAATTCAGGGTCTATAGGTTTACACAGAGTCCCTTTTCGGGCAAACTTGTCAATTACTTTATTTGTTATTAAGCTGGAAACGATTGCAAATGTTAAAGTCAAGGCGGCTTGAATAGGATGGAGAATTGCAGATGCTTTAATAGCGTCTTTGTCTTTATTCCAATCTCTTGTAAAAGGTGCTATTGCCAGTATCATAAGCGGTGAAATTATAATTTTACTTCCAAAGTTAACTATATCCAGGACATATGGATTAGAATCCCCTTCAAGAAAATTTTTGCAATTTCTTTCTAAAAATAAGCCGGCTCTTTTAAAAAGACCCGGTTTATCTGCTATATTATTAAGGTTTATTGCACTAAAATTTATCTGGGAACTGTTATTGTTTTTCTTTTCCTTTTGAGAAATAGAAATTCCCGTCCGCCTTGTATCTTTGCTTATATAATTATTTATATCCCTATTTATATTCATCTTTGTTTCAGTATTTATACAACTACACAATTATTATTTTTACAGATTTATTTTTACAAATTAATCATACATAAAAATTAAATGAATAGTGTTAGGTTATTATTAGAATAGGATTCAAGTTTTATTAATTTTTATGTATTTTTATTAACTTTTTTGCAGATTAATTTATGTTATATTTTACTTAAGTTAAGTATAAACTGGAGCACAACAATGACAGATAAAATTAAAGTTTTATTTCTTATTTTACCCGCCATTTATTTTAGTTTTGGATTTAATAATGCTGCTTTTCCACAGGATATCCAGATAAACTCTCCTGTTCAAAATTATGACCCTGATATTCTTAATCAAAATATCGAAGATAAAGACCAGGGTAATATTTATTATAATGAAGGGCTGGATTTTTTAAAATCAGATCAATACACCAGTGCCATTGATTCGTTAGAAAAAGCATTAAATATTTCGCCAAAAACAGATAATACAAGGGTTAATTTAGCGGTTGCCTATATAAACAGGGGAACTTATTTTTATAACCACCAAAAAGATTTTAGCAGGGCTGCAAATGACTATAGAAACGCTATTTATCTTTTAAAATACGACCAAATTATTCCAAATATACCCGAAGCCTCTGAAAATCTAAATATAGCAGTAGCAGACCTTGATAATATATTTAAAGATGCTGCGATAAGCAGCACTAAATCTTCAAGATTGAAAATAGCAAGGGAATTAAGAGGGCAGGGTAAATTCCGAGAAGCACTGGTGGAATTCAACGTGGCGTTGGCGGGGAATCAAACAGACTTCCCTGTTTATACAGCTATTGGAGACCTTTATTCAGCCCTTGATAACAATCAAAATGCAGTAAAATATTATAAAAAAGCTGTTGCTCAAAATTCAGGAAATATAGAGTTGCGTTTAAAACTTGCAAAATCACTGCATAACTCAGGAGAAGCTGAAAGTGCGGTTAAAGAGTATAATATTGCCTTAAATACGGCTAAAGATGAAGATAAAATACAAGTTTTAAACGCTCTTCAAGATATATGGATAAAAAAATTACAGGAGAATCCACAGGACGCTGTTGCTCATATGAATCTTGGAGTCGTTCTCCAGAAAAAAGAAGATTTTGACGGTGCATTAAAAGAATATCAAATTGCTCAAAGCATAAACCCGAATGATATAACCTTAAGACTAAATATAGGGACTTTATATCAGTCCAATAATGACTTCACTACAGCCATAAAAGCCTACGATAGTATTATTGAGGTAAAACCTGATTATCTTCTTGCCCATTATTACAGGGGAACAGCCTTAAAGGAAATTGGGCAGCTTGACAGCGCTGTTAAAGAATTTCAACTTGTATTGAGCAAAGACCCGACAAATACTGATGCCAAAATTGCACTTTTTGACACAATAAAACTGCTTCCTAACCCTCAGGATGTTACTTCTATATTTAAAACTTTTGCAGTTAACAACCCGGCAGATTCAGTTGCCCAGTACAAATACGCCTATCAACTGCACTCCACAGGCAATATTGATGAAGCTATAACCTATTACAAAAAAGCAATTACAATTAACCCGAAACTGACAGACGCTTATTTAAATATGGCAGTTATATACAAGCAAAAAAAACAGCCTTTAAATGCTATTTATGCTCTTGAGAACGGATTGAAAGCTTCTCCCAAAAACCAGAAATTGACCGAGATGCTAAATTCTCTTAATTCTGAAACTGCTACCGGAAGATACCAAAATGCTATAAATCTTTATAATCAGGGCAAATACAATGAAGCAGTAAAGGAATATCTAAGCATAATAAATATAAGCGAACCTGATTCAGATCTTTATGTAAATCTTGGAGCGGCTTACCAGGCTTCCAAGAAACTAAATGAAGCTGTTAACTCTTATAAAAAAGCTACAGAAATCAATAACAAAAATTCAACGGCATTTTATTATTTAGGCACTGTATATTCCGCACAGGATAAAAATGCTGAAGCTGTTAAGGCTTATACGAAAGCACTGGCTTTAGACCCTTCAAATAAAGATATAAAAAAGGCATTGGAAGATTCAAAGGTTACAATCAAAAAGACTGTTGAAACCAATGCCCTGCAAAAAGGAATAGATGAATACAGCAAAGGTAAATACACCGAGGCTATACTTACATTTAACACACTTGCAATGAAAAGCCCGCAAAACAGTGATGTTTATTATTATCGTGGCATGGTTTATGATGCTCTTAAAAAATATCAGTTAGCGATTGCCGATTACAAACTGGCAGTAAAACTTAAACCTGAACTGTCTTATGCTTATTACGCAGTTGCTGTTGATTATGATGCTCTCAATAACCGCATTGAAGCAAAAAAATGGTATATTGTTTTCATCCAAAAATCAGGTTCTTCAACAGATCAATACGCAAAATACGCTAAAGAAAGAATTAAGCAAATTTAAATTAATAAAAATGAGTGAGGAATATAAATTTCAGCAAACAATCGGACAGCTAAAGAAAAAAGCTTTTTCTTTAGCTGATTTCCTGATTTTATTTTTTGTTGCAATTATATTTATTACCTTTATTCAAAGTATCAATAGACCTGTAATTACAAACAAATTAGCTGCCGCCGGAGAAATAGACGTGTCTAAAGACCCGGTGCAGACAGCAACAACTGCCTCGTTTGCTTCTCCTATAAAAAAAACAATTCATGACAGAACATACAAACTTTATCCGCAGGCGGATTATAAAATTGCCGGCATTGTAGTGGGGAAAAATACTTTTTTTATGCTGGATGGCGGTGCTGAGATTGCTCCAATTGATATTGGTCTTGCCTGGGGCAAAATGGCAGAGCCTGAATATGACAAACATATGAGTTATCATTCTTCAGGAAGGTATTTAAGCTGGCATTACAAACCCGAATTCCCTTTTACTTATCAATTTTTGAACAGCCACGCATCTCATAATCATATTATCCCTGCCGGAGATAATATTCTTAAAGCCTTAAAATCATTGAAAAATAAGGAAAAAGTTTATATGGAAGGTTATCTTGTCAATGTAAAAGAGAAAGAAACATATAGCTGGCACACAAGTCTTTCCAGGCATGATACTGAAGCCGGCGCATGCGAAGTTTTTTATGTCAAAAAAGTCAGAATAGGTAACAAAGTTTATGAGTAGCAATGTAAAAATTTATAAACAGGAAGATTTATTAAGAATCGGCAGTCTTGAATTAAAAAGCAAGGTTGTTGCAGCACCAATGGCAGGAATTTCTGACACTGTTATGAGACAACTTATAAGGATTTATTCAAAATATTGCCTTTTGATGTCTGAAATGATTAGTTCGGAAGCTATTAAGTTCAATAAAGAGCAAAAAATTCTTGAATATAACAAAATTGAATACCCTCTGGCTTTTCAGATTTCAGGGCATAAACCTGATTTAATGGCTGAAAGCGCAAGAAAACTTGAACCTTTCGCACAAATTATCGACATAAATATGGGCTGCCCCATCTCCAAAATTGTAAAAAACTTTGACGGCTCAAGATTAATGACTGATCTAAAGCTAGCTTCTTCAATAATTACGGCAATTAAAAAAACAGTAAACATTCCCGTAACTGTAAAATGCAGGTTAGGATGGGATTTTAACTCAAAAAATCACGTCGAATTTGCAAAAATGGCTGAAGATTGCGGTGCTGACGGTATAATAGTACATGGAAGGACAAGATCACAGCTTTATTCAGGAATAGCCGACTGGAAAGCAATCGGAGAAGTTAAGCAGGCGGTAAATATTCCAGTAATAGGCAATGGAGATATAGATTCTCCGCAAAAAGCCCTTGAATGTCTTGAGCTTTCGGGGTGCGACGGCATAGCTGTCGGGCGGGCACTTATGGGAGATCCGGGATTAATAGGCAGAATTGAAGGGCTTATTTACAGGGGAGAAGTCATGCCGGAGCCGGACATAAAAGAGCGGCTTGAAATTGCGCTTATTCACTGCAAAAAAGAAATAGAATATATGGGCAGCGAGGAACATGCGATAAAATTTATGCGTAAGTTCTTTGCTTATTATGTTAAAGGAATAAGAAACGCTGCTAAATACCGCACTGAGTTCGTAAGATGCACAAAGCTTTCTGAAGTTGAAAAGATTTTTGCGGAAATTATTCAGGTACAATAATGCTATAATAAAGGCAGAAGAGGAATAACAAATGACCATTGAATATAAAAAAGAACTATCCAGAATAAATGAAATTCTGACTCAGGCAAGAGGTTGTCTTTGACCCTGAAAATAAAGCAAATAAAATAATCGAACTGGAAAATGAACTCCAAAAACCCGGCATCTGGGATAATCCTGCCGAAGCGCAAAAGATTGCTCAGGAATTAAGCGAGCTTAAAAACAGCCTTGAAGAATATAAAAACTGGAAAACACAGGCTGAAGACGCAGAAATTCTCATACAGCTGGCTGAAGAAGAGCAGGACGAGTCTGTTTATCCCGAAATAGAAACATCTCTGGCAAAATTAAAATCTGAACTCGAAAAATGGGAGCTTCAAAAAAAGCTTGGCGGAGAATATGACACAGGTGATGCAATTATAACCGTAAATGCAGGAGCAGGCGGAACTGATGCACAGGATTGGGCGCAAATGCTTCTTCGTCTGTATCTAAGGTGGGCGGAATCAAGAGGCTGGAAAACCGAAATTATCGATATTTCAGACGGAGAAGAAGCAGGAATTAAAAGCGCCACAGTTAAAATAACCGGAAAATATGCCTATGGATATGCTAAAGCAGAAAAAGGAGTCCACCGACTGGTCAGGATTTCCCCGTTTAATGCAAATGGAAAGCGCCAAACAAGCTTTGCCTCTTTGGAAGTCAGCCCTGTAATTCCTGATATAGAATCAAAAGTTGAAATTAAGCCTGATGACATAGAAATAGAAACTATGCGTTCAGGCGGAGCAGGCGGTCAAAACGTAAACAAAGTTGAATCCGCTGTAAGAATAGTTCATAAACCTACAGGAATTGTTGTTAAATGTCAGCAGGAGCGTTCTCAGCTTCAAAACAGGGAAAACGCCATGCAGCTTCTTGCTTCCAAACTTCTTGCATTGAAACAAATAGAATACGAAAAGAAAGCATCTGAGCTTAAAGGCGAAGTCATGGACGTAAATTTCGGCAGCCAGATAAGGTCTTATGTCTTTCACCCTTACAGCATGGTAAAAGACCACCGTACGAATTATGAAACAGGCAATGTGCAGGCTGTAATGGACGGCGAAATTGATGGGTTTATTGAGGCTTACCTCAAAAATATAAGTTAATTTTTGTAAATATTTTTTCAATATTACCTAAGTTTTAATGACTATATGTCGATAAATAATTATATAGGCTTATAGTTATACCGCAAATTAAACTCGTTCCAGTATATAAAACTTGCTGAGGTAATGGTCATGGAAATAAATTTTAATCCTGCAATCAGAGCCAATAAAACAGATCCTGTAGATTATCAGCTTAAAAAAAAGCTTGAAGAACTTGGTATCCAGCCTACCGGCTCAAAAGAAAGCGATTTACAGGCAATTAAAGAAGCTACAGGAAAATCAGGAACTGATTCTACTGACAAAATTACACAGGCTCCTCAAACACCCCCTGAAATTGCAGCTTTTATGAGAGGCATCGGAGTAAACCCAACAAATTCAAAAGAAAGCGATGCAATTGCTGTAAGTAATCGTTTAAACCAGCTTGAAACGCAGGCTGCAAAAAAATCAGACATTACTCTGGCTCAGGGCTTAAAAGCCGAATGGGCACAGTTAACGGCTTCTGCTCCTTCAGAGGGAGCTGGTTCACAGCAGTCAGGCTCAGGTGATTCCTTTGCAGGACAGAATCAAATGGCAAAAATAAACAAGCATTTTCTTATAAAATAATTGTTATTTTATAAGAACTCTCCTGAAAGCTGACCGCAGGCGGCGGCTATGTCAGTGCCTCTTTCAAGCCTTACGGTAACTTTTTTGTTTATTTTTTCAAGAACTCTTAAAAATCTATTCACTCTTTCAGGAGAAGGCTTTTTGAATTCGCTATCACCCACAGGGTTGTAGGGTATAAGATTTACGTTGTATTTTATACCTTTTAAGAGTTTATTAACTTTTTCTGCTTGTTCAGGAGAATCATTTACGCCATCTATTAAGATATATTCAATGGTAACTCGCCTTCCGGTCTTTTCAGCATAAAATTTAACAGCTTTTATAACTTCTTCAAGGGGATATTTTTCTCCTATGGGTATCAATTTTTTTCTTAATTCATCATCAGGCGCATGAAGAGATAAAGCCAGTATAAGCTGCCTGTTAATGTCTGCCAGCTTATAAATTTTAGGAACTATTCCGCATGTGGAAACTGTAATACGTCTCATACCAATTTCAAAATCGGTATTAAATATATTTATAGATTTAACTGTTTCATCATAGTTAAGAAGAGGTTCTCCCTGACCCATATAAACCAGATTTGTAACAGAAATATTCATATCACGCTGGATTGTCATAATCTGCTCAACAATTTCCCTTGCTTCCAGATTTCTGATAAAACCTCTTTTCCCTGTGGCACAAAAAGCACAGCCGATGGCACAGCCTACCTGTGTACTTACACAGGCGGTCAAATTCGGTCTCTTTTCAAAACTCATCAGAACAGTCTCGACAACGTTTCCGTCAGGATATTCAAGAAGATATTTGACAGTCCCGTCCTTGCTGACAAGCTTTTGGTTGATTTTTATATCTGATATAACCGCTATATCTTCAAGTTTTTTCTTGAAATCTTTTGAAAGATTGCTCATGCTTTGAAAATCGTTTGCATGTTTTCGACATAACCAATATTGAAGCTGCTTTGCCCTAAAAGCAGGCTCATTATTTTCTACAATAAATTTTTCCAGTTCTTGAAAAGACATACCTGAAAGAACTTTTTTATTATAAGTTTTATCTGTTATCATTATAAATTTTATAAACCCCATTCCTGTTTTTAAGAATTTCTTTCAGATTCTATTATAATTTCAAGATTATTTTTTGCTTCAATATGGTTGGAATTCAATTCAAGAGCTTTTTTGTAATACTCTTTTGCTTCATTATGATTTTCCATTAGCTCGTAAACAAGCCCCATATTATAGTATGCGTCAGGATTATCCGGTTCAACATCAATAGCGATTTGAAGTTCTTCTTTTGCTTTATCATGAAAACCTGCCGCACAAAGCGCAACTCCTAGAGCTTGCCTTGCATCGTAATTGCAGGGAGATGTTTTTACAGCATCGTAATAAAAATTGATTGCTGTGCTAACTTCTCCTATTTCTTCATAAACCTGACCTATATTCAAAAATATTTTCGTATCAGCATTTGATAATTCCAGTGCTTTGTTGAAATGAGCAATTGCAGCGTCAAAATTTTTCACAGCCTGATTCGTTCTTCCCAGATTATAATAAACTTCAGGATTTTTGGAATCAAAATTTACCGCTTCCACAAATTTATCCAGAGCAGTTTGATAATCCTTGTCTCTAAAATACTGAATACCCCAGGCGCATAATATTTCACTTATTTCATGCCTGAACTTTTCTTCCTTCTCCGTAGAATTTATTTCTTTTATTAAATTTTTATATGTGTTAACAGCTTCTTCGTATTTTCTAAGACTTTTATAACACCGACCAATAATGAATCCTGCTTTTTCCAAAGCAGGATCTTCCATTAAGAGTTGTCTGCATAATGTTATAGCTTTTTCATAATTTTCAGTGGCAAAATATATATTCGCCAACTCACAGCGTATTTCAGGAGTTATTTTATAGCCTTTTTCCACGAGGTCATTATAAATAAATGCTGCATTATCATAATCTTTTAAATCCAGATATATTTTTGCCAGTGTAATATAAGCATTCAGGTCAGCGTCATCAATTTTAACTATTTTTTTATATATATGGATTGCATTTGCAAGTTCTCCAATTTTTATATATATTGCCGCAATTCTTTTCAGGATATCAAGGTTATTGGGTTCAACCTTAAGAATTTCTTCCAGCTCTGAAATAGCTCTTTTATATTCGCCTCTATCATAAAAAAGGTCGGAAAGTTTTCTTCTGGCTTTTACATCATAGAGATTTCTAGCCAAAATTTTTCTTAGTTCTTTTATTGCAATATCAATCTCGCCTATTTTCGCAAGAACATCAGCAAATTTATATCTTGCATCGTAGTTATTTGGGGAAGTGCTAAGAACTCTGGAATAAATATCCATTGCTTTATCATTTTTTTCTTCAAAATAATAACAGTCTCCCAGCCTTTCCATAGCCCTGCCATTGCTCGGGTCAATTTTTAATATATGGATATAATATTTTTCAGCCTTGTTATAAAGTTTTTTTTCCATTAAGTAACTGCCGGCAAGGGCTCTTACTTTTAAATCATTGTGATTTCTGTTTATATAATCTTCAAGTATTGTTATAGCTTTTGACAGCTGTCCCATTTCATAGAGCATTGATGCTTTTTCTATGGTATCCTGCTGATTCATCCCTTCTGACGCATTGTTATTTTTTTTACCATGAGAGACAGGTATAAGAAATTTATAAATGAACGTAATAATAAATCCTATGCCTATTAATCCGATTATAGAAATTATTATTACTTGATTATTCATTATTTTTTTAAATCCTTGCCAAACACTATCCTTTATATTTTACAGGATTTATTCAAAACAATAAAGTGTTCATATTGTTGATGCAGGGTAAAGGAAAATAAGTTGTAATCGTTGCGCTGTCATTGCGAGGTGCTAACGCACGTAGTTAAGTTCTCGATTCATGTTTCGTGGACTTAATGGTGAAGCTTTGCTTCCGAAGTGCCGACGAAGCAATCCAAAAGTAAACGATTTCAGATATGTTTTTTTGTAAAAATGTCCGATTTTCTTGGATTGTCCCCCTTCTTTTTTGATATTCAATCAAAAAAGTGGGTTCCCTGCTTCACTCGCAATGACAATTCGCAGCTTTTAGCTTTTTTTCCTCAACCTTGTATTGTTGATGAGACTTGAAAGGGTCTGATTTTTAAGACATGTAAATTTTATTTACAGAAAAAGCAATTTAATTAAAGGTAAGTTGTTTATATTTATATATCTTAAATCTAAAAAGGGGAACGGTTGGAAAATA
>DYOT01000006.1 GCA_020720345.1 Candidatus Caenarcanum sp. | reverse complement strand
ATGTTCCTATTTATATAACAGAACAAATGATAGGACACAGGCTTGGCGAATTTGCTCCAACGAGATTTTTCCGCGGGCATGCCGGTTCTGCAAAAACTGCCAAAAGGGCTTAAATAAAGAGGACTAAAAAAAATGGAATCAAGATCTAAAGAAAGTTATATCAGAATGCCCGCAAGAAAATTGCGCAGGGTCATTAATGAGGTACGAGGCAAAAAAGTGCCTGAAGCACTTACTATCCTTAAATTTATGCCGTATTTTGCAGCAAAGGTTGTTGAAAAAAACCTTGTAAGCGCTGTAGCAAACGCATCTGAAAAGTGGGGCGTTTTGTCCGATAATTTACTGGTTTCTGAAATATTCGCTGACGAGGGACCTACTTATAAAAGAGCAAAGCCCAGAGCGCAGGGAAGAATATATAGAATACTTAAACGCACTTCTCACCTTACAGTCAAAGTTAAAGTCGTGGAAGAAAAAGGAGGCTAACCCTTGGGTCAAAAGGTACATCCAACAGGATTCAGAATAGGAATAATAAAGTCTTGGTTAAGCAACTGGTATGCATCAAGACATACTTATGCAGAATTGCTTGAAGAAGACGTTAAAATACGTAAGTTCGTAAAGAAAAAATTGTATTCCGCAGGTATAAGCAGAATTATAATTGACAGAAAAGCACAATCAGTCAATATTTCAATAATAGCTGCTAAACCCGGTATGGTTGTCGGAAGAGGCGGTCAGGGAATTGATGAATTAAGAAACGAACTGAGTAAATTTATAAAAAAACGTGTTCAGCTTAATATACTTGAAGTAGCAAGAGTTGATATGGATGCGCAGCTGGTATCAGAATTTATTGCCCAGCAGCTTGAAAAGAGAGTTGTTTTCAGAAGAGCAATGAAACAGGCAATTCAGAGAGCAATGCGTTCCGGCGCACAGGGAATTAAAGTTTCTGTTTCAGGTCGCCTTGGCGGGGCTGAAATTGCAAGAACAGAATGGGCAAAAGAAGGAAGAATCCCTCTTCAAACACTCAGAGCCGATGTTGATTACGGCGTTGCTTCAGCAGATACATTAATGGGTATCATTGGAGTAAAGGTCTGGGTATTTAAAGGAGAAATTCTCCCCGGAGAAGCAGTTGACTTAAATATTAAAGCTAAAACTTCCGGCGCCCCTGAAGATGCACAAAGAGCAGGCGGAAGAAGAAGAGGAAAAAGACCATAATTTTTTAATATAAACCAGGAGCAAATTAAAATGTTAATGCCGAAAAGAACAAAATATAGAAAACATATGCGCGGTAGAATGACAGGCACCGAAACAAGAGGTGTTACGTTAGAATACGGTGAATATGGACTTCAGGCGATGGAGCCGGCATGGATCAACAGCAGGCAAATAGAAGCCGCCAGAAGAGCCATGACCAGATGTATCAAAAGAGGCGGACAGGTCTGGATTAAAATATTCCCTGATAAAGTCGTTACCGCAAAACCTGCTGAAACAAGGATGGGTTCCGGTAAAGGTGCTCCGGAATATTGGGTAGCTGTTGTAAAACCCGGTCGTATTCTTTTTGAAATGTCCGGTATTGAAAAAGCGATTGCAACAGAAGCTTTACAGCTAGCTGCGCAGAAACTTCCCATAAAAGTTAGGATCATAGAAAAACAATAGTAGAAAAACAATAACGGTGAATAATCATGAAAATAAAAGAAATGCGGGATCATACAATTGAAGAACTGGAAAGCAAAGTAATATCTTTAAGAAAGGATTTGTTTGATCTCAGAATTAAAAAAGCAACTTATAAACTGGAAAACACTTCAGATATTTCCAAAAAAAGACGTATGATTGCTCAAATTAAAACTGTTATTCAACAAAAGCAGTTATTAAAATAAAGGAAAATAAAATGCCCAAGAAGGAAAAAACAGGACTTATTGTCAGTACAAAAATGGACAAAACAATTGTTGTCGAAGTGTCTGAACATAAATCACACCCAAAATACAAAAAAATTATTTCAACAACAAAAAAATATAAGGCACACAATGAAACTCTCGAGTGCCAAGAAGGCGATGAAGTAAAAATTGTTGAAAGTAAACCAATAAGTAAAACAAAGCTTTGGCAGTTAGCCGAAATTATTAAAAAAGCAACATAAGTAAGGTATAAAAAAATGATTCAACAGGAAACAAGACTTAAAGTAGCTGATAATACCGGAGCAAAAGAGCTTTTATGTATAAGAGTTCTTGGAAGTTCAAATTGCAGATATGCCGGAATTGGCGGAGTTATTGTCGCTACAGTAAAAGAAGCAACTCCCAACATGCCGGTTAAAAAATCTGATGTGGTTAAGGCTGTTATAGTCAGAACTAAAGCAACACTTAAAAGACCGGATGGAACAAGTATAAGATTTGATGAAAATGCCGCCGTTATTATTAACAAAGACGGTAACCCGGTAGGAACTCGTGTTTTTGGACCGGTAGCACGCGAATTGCGTGAAAAAAATTACATGAAAATAGTTTCACTTGCACCGGAAGTTATTTAGTAAGGAGTCGATAATGAAAGATAAATCAAATAAACTTCATATTAAAACCGGTGATAGAGTAGTTATTATTTCCGGTAAAGACAATGGCAAGGTTTCAAACGTGAAAAAAGCTCTGCCTCAGCAGAATAAAGTCATAGTTGAAGATGCCAATATGATAACAAAAGCAATGAAAGCAAATCCAATGGCAAACTTTCAGGGCGGCTTAATAAAAATGGAAGCTGCTATGAATGTGTCAAAAGTTATGCTTTATTGTCAGAAATGTGAAAAAGCTACAAGAATAAGTTATAAAGTTCTTGAAAACGGTAAAAAAACCAGAGTATGCAAACACTGCAACGAGCAGTTTGACGTATAACTTCCCTTTGTCATTCTGAGGGCTTTAGCCCGAAGAATCTGTCCCAAAGAGAATAAAGACTTTATAGATAAATGGACAGATCCTTCGCTTCGCTCAGGATGACAGACTCAAAGAAAATAGGATATCAGATACGTCGGAATGTATCAAACACACAGTCAGAATTCGTTGAATATAACCGAGAACGATAATCTGGCAAAATAAAAAGGAAAGATAAATGTCTACTATTATTACGAAAAAATTAAAGAGAAAATATGACGAAGATGTCAAACAGGCTCTTAAAGAAAAATTTAGTTACACAAATGAATATCAAATTCCAAGGCTTGAAAAAATTGTAATTAATATGGGCGTTGGCGAAGCAGTGCAGAATGTAAAAATGCTTGATGCTGCAGTCGTTGAGCTTACAAAAATAGCAGGACAAAAACCTGTTATAACAAGAGCAAAAAAATCTATTGCGACCTACAAACTTAGACAGGGAATGCCTATAGGTACGATGGTTACCTTAAGGGGCGAAAAAATGTATGACTTTCTTCAAAAGCTCATATCAGTTGCGCTTCCCAGAATAAGAGATTTCAGAGGAATTAATGACAAGAGCTTCGACGGAAGAGGAAACTATTCCTTAGGATTAAAAGAACAAATGCTCTTTTCTGAAATTAAATACGATGATGTTGATGTTACAAGAGGCATGGACATTTCAATAATTACAACTGCAAAAACCGACGAAGAAGGAAGAGCATTGCTTGCTGAGTTGGGAATGCCGTTCAGGAAACGTTAATTCCGCTCTGTCATCCCAAAGTGGCAATAGCCACAAGATAAGTAATCGATTCAAGTGTCGTATACTTATTAAGAAGCGAAGGCTTCCGGGATCTGTTCTATAATCAAAAAAGACTTTATCCTGAAATGGAAAGATGCTGAAACAAGTTCAGCATGACGCTAAAAACAAAAAATCATAATCAATAAACAAGGAGAAGAATATTGGCTAAAGTGTCAATGATAGTAAAAGAAGGTAAAAGAAGAAAATTGGCTGCTGCGGGTAAATATCCGAAAGTCAGATTACATAACAGATGCAGCGTATGCGGCAGACCCAAAGGATTCCACAGGGATTTTGGTCTTTGCAGAATGCATTTGAGAGAATTTGCCCATAAAGGGCTGTTACCGGGTGTTACAAAGTCAAGCTGGTAAGCCCACTTAACCCGTCACCCTGAACTTGTTTCAGGGTCTATCCAAAAAAGTCTATAGCCTTCGGGCGTATACCGGAAAGATGCTGAATCAAGTTCAGCATGACAAAAAGAGAAACAAAAATAAAAGAGGAAAATATAATGAACACAGATCCTATAGCAGATATGCTAACTAGAATAAGAAATGCCGGCATGGCTAGTCATGCTTCAGTAGAAATGCCATCTTCCAAATTTAAACTGGAATTGGCAAAAGTACTGAAATCTGAAGGCTATATTGCGGATTTCTCGGTAAAGGAAGTAGAAAAATTTAAAATACTTTCAGTAACCCTTAAATACAATGAAAAAGGCAAACCTCTTATCACTAAGCTGAAAAGAGCCAGTAAGCCGGGTTTAAGAATTTATATGAAATCTCAAAACATTCCTAAAATACTGGGAGGTCTCGGTATTGCAATTGTAAGCACAAGTAAAGGGCTTTTAACTGACAGAAAAGCAAGAAAAGAAAATGTCGGCGGAGAAGTTCTTTGCTACGTATGGTAATTAACGCAGAAAACAACTAGTGGAGACTGATAAAAATGTCCAGGATAGGTAAAGCTCCTGTTATTATACCGGATAAGGTAAACGTAACGATCCAAGAAAACCTCGTTAAGGTTTCAGGACCTTTGGGTAGTCTTGATTGTAAATTAAGACCGGAAATTTCAATTGTTAAAGAAGGCAATACATTAATTCTTAAGCCAAACAATGAAGAAAGAAAAACCGGCGCACTCTATGGCTTAAGCAGAACTCTTGTTAACAATATGGTTGTCGGAGTGAGTCAGGGATTTTCAAAAATGCTGGAAATTCAGGGCGTAGGCTATAAAGCAGCAAAAGAAGGCAATACTCTTATACTTTCATTGGGATATAGTCATCCTGTGAAAATTGAGCCGCCGCAAGGGATAGAAATTGTGCTTGAAAGTCCTACAAAAATAACTATAAAAGGTTATGATAAGCAGATGGTAGGTGATGTTGCAGCTTTAATAAGAAGCAAGCGTCCGCCGGAAGTATATAAAGGCAAAGGCGTCAGGTATTCAGGCGAAGTTGTACGTAGAAAAGCCGGTAAAACAGGTAAGAAATAAGTTTTAATTAATGGTGATAAAAAATGATTAAAAAAGTAAACAGAAAAGAAGCATCGGCAAAAAGACATAGAAGAATAAGAGTAGCTCTTTCAGGTACGACTGAGAGACCAAGGCTTGCTGTATACAGAAGCACAAAACATATTTATGCTCAAATTATTGACGATGTTAAGGGTGTTACGATAGCGTCTGCCGGAAGTGTTGAAGAAGCATTAAAAGCTAAATTGTCACATGGCGGAAATATCGAGGCCTCTAAAGAAATTGGCAAACTTGTCGCTGAAAGAGCGAAAAAAGCAGGTGTAAGTCAGGTAGTATTTGATAGAGGCGGAAATCTTTATCACGGCAGAATTGCTGCCTTAGCTGACGCTGCAAGAGAAGCAGGATTAGAATTTTAATAAATTTTTATTATTCGTAACATAAAAAGAGGTGAATCTTGCAGACTCACCTCTTTTTATGTCTATAATATAACTTAGAAACAGCTTACTTCTTCTCAACTTAAATTTGTTTTGAATTTATTATAAAGGGGTTTTTTATGGAATGTTCAACAGAAAAAGAATTAAATGTAACAGTGTGCCTGCATCCTATAATTTCAAACAATCTGGCTATTTTAAGAAATAAAAATACATCAACTGAAAATTTTAGAACCGCAGTGCAAAAAATAGCGCAAATCTTATTTTTTAAGGCAACAGAAAATCTTCCAATAAAAAATATATCAATAGAAACCCCGATGATGCCTGCTATGGCGGAAATTATCGCTCCAGACGCAGAAATAATTATCGCTCCTGTTTTGAGGGCAGGATTAATGTTTTCTAACGCTGCGCTTGATACTTTGCCACAGGCAAGAGTGCATCATGTAGGATTATATAGAGATGAAGAAACCCTAAAACCTGTTCCTTATTATAATAATTTGCCTGAAAAGTTTATGGCACCTGAAAGAACATATATTTATCTATTAGATCCGATGCTTGCGACAGGAGGCTCTGCTGCCGCAGCTATTAAACTGTTTGCTGATATGAATATACCCCAGAAAAATATAACTTTTGTTTCTTTAATTTCTGCTCCTGAAGGTATTAAAAAAGTCAGATCAAAATTTGCTGATGTAAATATAGTAACAGCAAGTATTGATTCAGGATTAAACGAAATAGGATATATTTTACCAGGGTTGGGCGATGCCGGCGACAGAACTTTTAATACAATTTATAGTTAATTAGTGTAAACTGTCACCCTGAACTTGTTTCAGGGTCTATCCTGTTTTAATTTAATGCTTTAATCCCAAAATGGTCAGATGCTGAAACAAGTTCAGCATGACGATCTTTAGTTTTTTTACAGAAAATTAATTGACGATTGAAGTTAATTAGCAATTCGAGTTTAATAATTTATTTTACTTAAACACGACTGTTTTGTTACCATTAACTAAAATCCTTCCTTCTACATGCCATTTTACCGCACGTGAAAGTGTAACCGTCTCAAGATCCCTTACTGTCATTGCTATGACATCCACTGTACTTGTATGATCAACTCTTTCGACCGCCTGTTCAATTATAGGTCCTTCGTCAAGGTCGGGAGTTACATAATGTGCCGTAGCCCCAACTATTTTAACCCCTCTTTCATAAGCCTGTTTATAAGGAGCAGCGCCTTTAAAGCCGGGTAAAAACGAGTGATGTATGTTAATACAGCGTCCCTTTAATGCTTCGCACATTTGCGGGGATAATACCTGCATATATCTTGCCAGAACAACAAGATCAATTCTCAGCCCTTCAATAAGCTGTAAGAATTTCTTTTCCTGTTCTTCTTTTGTTTCCGGTGTTGAAGGAAGATGAAAAAAATTTATTCCGTGCCATTCAACCAAATCTTTTGTATCAGTATGATTTGACACTACAGCCGCAATTTCCATAGGGATTTGACCAAACTTTGTTTTGTGAAGCAAGTCGTTTAAACAATGCCCAAACTTTGAAACAGCTATTATAACTCTGGGACGATGGTCAAAATCGTTAATATCCCATTCCATGGAGTATTTTTGCGCTATAGGGTTGAATCTTGCCTTTACGTCCTCAAGTCTTCCGAATTTTTTGCCTGTTCCGTTGAAAATAATCCGCAGGAAAAATTTTTTAGTAACGGGATCACCATAATTATAGGAAGAAGTTATAAACCCGTCGTTTTCATAAATAAAATTTGACACGCTGGCTGATATACCTGATGCATCAGGACATATTGCTGTTAAAATACAGGTTTTATTGCGATTTGGCATTAATTCAATATCCTTTTTAAATTGATTGGAGATTTAAACTTGTCATTATCTGTATTATATTTTTCGTCAGGAATTTTCCAGTTAGTTTTTTTTAAAGCACCCGGTACAAATATAGCGGAAATCCCATCTTTATAAACTATTTTCCAGTCATTAAGCATCAAAAGATTTTTATAAACATCATATTCAGTATTAATAAGAATTATATCAGTGTGGTATTTGTTAATTAAATCCATCCAGCTCAAACCTTTTCCTAAATAATGAAATCTTGCAACTTCATTTATGAATGATTCCGTGTAAACTCCGTCATATCTTCCATCAACAGCTATGAGGCATTGAGGATATAATTTCCACAGTGCATAACTTCCCCAATTGAACAATACCAGCAAGTTTCCTGATAAATGGTTCTGCTCTATGAATTTAACCGCTCTTGTGGGAAATCTTGTATTGTTTACCTTAACTTTAAGCGGAACAAACCAAATAGTCAAAGTCCCCATTATTATAATCAGGGTATAAATAATTAAATCTTTAATGTTTCCAATCATTACATTTATTTTGGGATTGTCACCCTGAACTTGCGGATTATGAGCTGAGGCTGCAAGGGGAGCTTTGCTTTCCTGAAATGCCGTTACATGCGAGTAACCAAGGGGTTTCAGGGTCTTTCCATTTGTGAATTTAAGCCATAATCCTCTAATAGATAGATTCCGAAACAAGTTCGGAATGACAACAATTATATTGTTAAACATTTCATAAAGATAGCCAGTCATGTATCCGGCAGTAGCAATCATAAAGAACATATTATGCCTTATGTGCTGTAAAGAAAGCCAAAAAGTAACCGCAAGAAGAAGAATTTCTGCCCAGTTTATATCTTTAAATTTTTTTATAAAAACATAAAACAAGGAAATTATTGCAAAAATGGCAAAAATCTTAAACCCGAAGGCTGTATTAAACGGCTCAAATAGATTAAGTGGCTGCCACTCGGTTATAAAAGGTCTTGGCACTAAAATGGCACTTATCATATAAGGCCAGTATTTAAACCCGTAAGGATTAATAAGGGTAACGAGAGTTGAAATGGCAAAAATGACAAAATATTTGGCAAAACGCCGCTTGTTAAGTGCTTCCCCAATTCCGTATAAAAGTACAAGTCCAAGACCTGCAAAAAAGCCTCCGTGCAGATTTGCCCAGAGTAGCATAGTTGCAGGAAAAATCCATATTATTTTGTTTTCCCCGCTACGCAGTTTTTCCAGCAAATACATCCAGAGTGCGAAAAAAACATAAGTAAAACATTGCGCTCTTATTGTATTGGCAAATCCAAACATCAGGGCATACAGGAAAAAACCGTAATAAATAATCCTGTAATGATTTTGTTCGGGAAATTTTAGCTGGTTTAATCTGAAAATGGCTAAAAATACAGAAAACAAAAGAAAAAATTTAAGCAGGCTTAGCCCTGTATCACCAAATTTCTCTGCAAGCCAGTAAAAAACTACTCCGCTAAGCCATTCATGGTCAATCCACATAGGTTTTGTCGGGGTATATGCAAATATATCGTGTTTTAATACTGCACCGGTTGTAAAAAATATTTTACCGACCGCAAGCCTTGCCCATAAATCCCAATCTGCATTGTTGAATGCAGCTGTTAAAAAATATATAATCAATAAAATGCTTAAAAAAAAGAAGTATTTTTTCATTAATTTTTAACTTGTTTTTTTACCCAGTTTTTGTAATTTTCTTTTTTCTTAATTTTTATGTTTTCATAACCATTATTTAAAAAAGGATGACCATCCCTGGTCGTTTTTCCATCCCTGGTAATTGTTTTTCCCTGATTATTTTGATTGATATCAGATATTATAGCGCTTTTTACCGTTGCAGTCTCAGAAGTTTTTATGTAACCGGCTAACGATAAAGATGTTTCTCTTGATATTTTTTCCGAAAGTTTCCTTAGTTTTTCTGAATACAGCTGATTTTCACCAAATGAACCTGTAGGGACTTCAAAATATGAAGCTTCAAAGGTGTCTTTATACGCTTTTTCCCACAATATAAGCCCTGTTGGCGCATCTACAAGAGTAAGCAGGACATTAATCCTGTATTGAGGCTTAATCGGGTCTTCATCGGAAAAATTACTGTAAATTTGCGAACTTATAAAGGGAAGTTGAACCAAAAAAGCTCCGTCGGTTATAATTTTTGCAAAATATAAAGGTATTGTCATAAAAGGAATTTGCTTCATTTTGCCTGTTCCCTGCCTGCTTAAAGCCATATCCTGAAGATTAAATCCGCCTGAAACAAGCAAAATTTTATTTACACCAAGGCTGCCGGCAAGCTGATTACATGTTTCATAATCTATAATCCTGTTATCACGGTAGTCCATAAGAAATTCTTTATAGTCTTTTGACAGTCCGTAGCTGTTTATTAAGCCTTTTGCAGTATTAAGATCAGGCACATTATAGTCGGCATTGCTGTTTAAGGAATTAATTATATTATTTGAAAGCATATCAATAGTATTTGGATAAATACCGTAGCTTGATTGCATTGTAGGTATATTTACAGGGCTGACCAGCATTCTTTCCGAAGGCTGAGCAATGCAGGACGGCTTGAAGCAAAAAAAACAAAGAGTTAAAAATAAAATAAATTTTTTCATCTTCCCCAAATTCTAGTTTTCAAATCCATATTATTTCGGCACTATAAATTAATTATCCATTATATTTTAATTGTTTTTAATCCTTTTTTTAATTGATTTTATACCGATTCAAAAAAGTAATCGTTAAATAAATTATTTTTTGTAAAATTGGTATGCAAGTGGGAGTTAGTTTTCGTTATTAACAAGTTTTATAGTCGAATACCAGAAAATAGTTCCAGATAAAATGTTTGAAACTAGAGATGCAACAAATATTCCGGTTAATCCATATGGTTTACTTAACAATATAGCAAGCGGAATAAAAATAACAAACATCCTCAGTACCATCATAATATTGCCCACATATGCTCTTTTGAATACGTTATAAACAGAGGTGCTTATCATAGTTATGCCGATAAATCCAAAACTTACAGGTACTATGTATAAATATGACTGAGCAATGTCGATTATTTGACGGTTTTCCGTAAACAGTCCAATTAATGGAATGGAAAGTGGAATCAGAATAATTGCAAGTATGATATGAAAAATCATAGAAAAATTAAATGTATGATTAATGGCATTTTTTATTCTCTGGTGCTGGTTTGCTCCGAGATTTTGTCCTATAAAAGGGCCTATTACCATAGATAAAGCTATTACTACTATCAGCAAAATAGATTCAATTCTTGTTACAACACCATAAGCAGCAACAGCCTCTGTGCCAAAAACTGCTAAAAGTCCTGTTATTACACCAAATGCTACTGGTATCGCCATTTTGCTCAACATAGATGGAAAACCTATATTTAACACTTTTGTCCACGAAGTCAACAAATTGTTTAAAGAAATTAATCTTTTTTCCATAAGGTTTCTTCTATAGATTTCAACAATAAACCATATAAACATTAATATTTGGGCTGCTATAGTAGCAATTGCCGCACCCTTTATCCCCATTGCAGGAATAAAACCATATCCAAATATAAGGATCGGATCGAGTATTATATTAAACATAATACCGGCAGTTAGTATGTTATTAGGCAGTTTTGTATCACCGCTTGACCTGAGTACAGAATGAAAAAACATTGGTACCATTATAAAAAACGAGCCTGCAAACCATATAATCATATAATCTCTAATCATTGGAATTAGCTTATCATTTGCTCCCATAAGTTTAAAAATCTGATTTTCAAATAAAATTCCCAGAATTGTTGTGATAATTGCAATTAATGAAACGAGCATAAAACTTGCTTGAGAGCATTTTCTGACTTTTTCAAGGTCATTTTTCCCTGCTTGCATTGCAATATTAACACATGCGCCTATAGCAAGACCTGTAACCATACTTCTTACTGTTGTAACGACCGGGAAGGTAAAACTCATTGCAGCAAGCGCATCAGCGCCGAGTTTAGCAACAAAATATGTATCAACAAGATTAAAACCCAGTATTGCTATCAATCCTGCTATCGTAGGCATTGTCAAACTGAATAAAATTTGTGACTCTGAACCTTTGGTTAATTCGATTGTTTTGGTATTAGCTGACATATTATATACCTGTTTGGCTTTCTCTTGATGTCAAATATTTAGCATAAAACGCAAGCGCCGGAATCTGGATAGCAAGTCCAAGAGCTATCGTTGCAGTTATTAAGCCTAAAAATTCTGATTCCTGAAAAGTACCCAGTACAACACCCAATGTTATTACGTGATATCTCGCGGCTGTAGAAAAGAAAAAAGCCCTTGAGTTTTCTTTATCAAGAAATTTATTACCGAGTATATGGCTTAACGAAAGAATAATAATATAAAATAAAACCGTAGGAATGCTTATTACAAGAAACAATTCCGGGTTTGAAGTTAACGACTGGGTAGCTTCAAGAGACATAATTAAAAAAGTAACAATAAGCACTCCAACTGCGCTGATAGAGGAATTTATCGATTTAATTTCTTCAAATTTTTCACTACCGGCAAATTTTATTATTGCTTTTCTAATTGCAAAGCCAAGTATGCCAGGAATTATTATTATAAAAAACAGTTTTTCAAGAATAACCAACCTGCTGACATCACTGTAGTTTTCTCCTAAAATGCTTTGAGTTATAAGTGGTATTGCAAAAGGAAGAAATACACAGGCAAAAATTGTGCTTAGGCTGATTATTGCCATAGAAGTTGTAATATTACCTTTAGTCCGGTATGTCCAGCCAATAGTCATTCCACTGGTTGGAATAAGAGATAGCATTATCAGTCCAAACCAGACAGCTTTGTGTTCCTGAAGGAAAAAATATCCTAAAATGTATGCAATTAAGGGGTAAACAATGAAATTTACAAAACTGGATAAATATATTGCTTTGAGAGATTTTCCTATTTCTTTTAAGCCTTTTACTATTTCTAAATTAACAAAAATGGGCAGTATCATTATAAATAAAGCACTTACACAGATGACTCTTGAATATTCCATCGGGTAGAACTTCCCATTGATTAAACCAAGAATTATCGCAACCGGAATAAAGTATGCCAACTTATCCCTGACAAAATTAAAAATAAACATTTTCTTTCTCCTTTACTTTGTACAAAAAACCTTCTTGTTCAAAGTAGCGAATCATGGACATCGGCATCTGCAGTTTATACTATAATCCAGATAAATTAATTCCATAAATTTTATCCTGCCGGTAGCGCTTTATTTTCCTTATTGGCTAACGTATGTTTAAGAGTTAAATAACCACCATTCAGGCTGTAAACTTCCTGAAAACCATTTTGAACCAGTATTCTTGAAGCAAAATAGCTTTTTAATCCTTTTGCGCAATATACAAAAACTTTTTTATTTGTCGGAATTTCAGAAAGCCTGTTTCTTACTTGCTCAAGAGGTATTCTGTATGTATTTTCAAGCGAACCTGAAACTTTTTTGAAATCCTCATCAGCTCTTACGTCGAGAATAAAGAATTCATTATTAATTTTATCTATTTCATCCCAAAAGATAGGTTTTACCTTTCCGGTAAGCATGTTTTCCGCAATCATACCCGCTATATTAACAGGGTCTTTGGCGGAACCAAATGGAGGGGCATAAGCAAGTTCAGCATCAATTAAATCTCTCACGCTACCTCCCAGTTTTATTGCCATTGCAATTACATCTGTCCTTTTATCAACTCCTTCTCTGCCAATAACTTGGGTGCCAAGAATTTTACCGTTTTCGGGTGAAAACAGAAGTTTAATTGTTATTGGGTATGCATTTGGATAATATTCCGCATGAGAAAAACTGTGAGCATAAACTTTTTGATAAGAAATACCATTTCTTTTTAGCTGTTTTTCGTTATTTCCCGACATCCCGAATGTCAGGTCAAAGAGTTTCAGAATAGCAGTTCCCTGAGTTGATTCATATCTTGTATTAATTCCGCATATATTTTCAGCAACTATTCTTCCCTGCATATTGGCTGGTCCGGCAAGCGGAATCAAACTGTCATTACCTGATACAAAATCCTTCACTTCAATAGCATCACCTAGTGCGTAAATATCAGGGTCAAGGGTTTGCAGGTATTCATTAACTTTTATCCCTCCGAGTTTTCCTATTTCAAGTCCTGCTTCAAGAGCAAGTTTGTTTTCAGGCTTTACGCCTATTGCAAGAACTGCAAAATCAACTTCAAGAGTTTTTCCTGATTTTAAATTAATTTCCAATTTATTTCCTTCAGAAAAAGACTCCACGGCTTCTTCAAGAAGGATATCAACGCCTTTTTCTTTCATGTGATTTTGAAGTTGTGCTGCTATTTCAGGATCTGCATTATTAATAATTTGGGGACTCATCTCAATTATTGTCACTTCTATCCCTAAATGAACCAGATTTTCAGCTATTTCCAGACCAATAAAGCCGGCTCCAATAACTGCTGCTTTTGCTGTTTTTAAGCTACTCATATCATTAGATTTAAGATAATCTGAGTCAATTTCAGGTAATCCAAGTTCTGTATAAATAGAACCACGACATATAAACTTCTCTTCTTCTATTATTTTTTTTATCTTATCCGCATCATCAAGATTCCTTATAGTAAAAATTTTCTTACTTTCGATGCCTTTTAATGGAGGTTTTACAGGATTTGCTCCCGGAGAAAGAACCAGCTTATCATAACTTTCCTCATACTCCTGTCCTGTTTTTAAGTCCTTTACTATAACTGATTTTTTATTTCTGTTTATCTTTACAACTTCGATTTCAACTCTGGCATCAATATTTAAAAGTTCTTTTATTTTTTGCGGGGTGAGTATTTCAAGCTTTTCTCTCTCCTGAATTACTCCGCCTGCATAATACGGAATTCCGCAATTGGCAAACGAAATATTTTTGCCACGCTCAAAAATTATAATTTCTGCGTGTTCATCCAGCCTTCTTAATCTTGCTGCAGTACTTGCACCGCCTGCTACACCGCCTACAATTAAAATTTTCATATTGACTCCTCTATAAACTTAATAGCCCCTAATGGACAAAATCTGATACATTTTTGGCATTCAATGCAGGTTTCATTGTTTATTTTGGGCAGACCATAGCCTTCCTGAGAAATCGTATTTACCGGACATACTTTTATAGCAGGACATCTGTGGTTCTGTGGACATATTTTTCCATCAATTTTAATCAATTTTTAACTCCTGAAATTACTTTATATAACAGCTTTTAAGGTATGTGGCTTTGCCTCTTTCGCAATATATACATTTTCTTCCGTTTTCAATTATTGGATCAGGAGACCCATATTCTTAAGAATCTTGATAACTATTTCGTTTATTATTTTGTAGCAGACCTCAGATCCTTTTTTATAACCTTCAACTATTCCGGCAGAGCGAAGTATAGTTAAATGCTGTGATATTGTTGATTGAGGTAATCCAAGATTGTCAATTATCTTTGATACATTGCATCCATCGCCCCGCATTAAACCAAGCACTATAGCCAATCTTGTTTCATGAGCCAGCGCCTTAAGAATTAATGCGGAATTTTTTAAATTTTGCATTATATATGTTTTTCTAAAATTGATTTAAGCTGTTCTTTGTTATGCAGCCCTGTTAATCTTTCTACAAGCTGACCATTTTTAAAAATAAGTAATGCGGGAATTCCGCTAATGCCATATTCTCCAGCTGAATTTTGATGTTCATCAACATTCAGTTTTGCAAATTTTACTTTTCCGTCAAGTTCAACTGAAAGCTCATCTACAATAGGAATCTGTTTTCTGCAAGGACCACACCAGGGAGCCCAAAAATCAACTAAAACTGGAACGTTTGATTTTTTTACTTCTTGTTCAAAATTAACATCTGAAATTTCAATTGCTTTGCTCATAAAAAACTCCAACTTTAAATACAAAATAACATATCGTCATATCCTAATATTAGGATATGACGATATGTTTGTCAAGGGACCAAAATTTAGTCATGGTAAAGGAAAATAAGCTGTAATTATTGCGCTGTCATTGCGAGGTGCTAACGCACATAGTTAAGTAATCGATTCATGAATTGGGGACTTATCAGGAAGCGAATGCTTCCGAAGTGCCGACGAAGCAATCCAAAAAATTCAAAACCCCATTAATAACTGTCAGAGGATGAACCGGACAGCCTGGAGTATATTACAAATTACTTTAAAAAAGTTGCTCCAAACTTTGTTGAAAGTAAAGAAATTACAATCTATAAGGAAATTTTACCTTAAATTTTTGGTAATTAATTAACGATTTTAAAAATTTCGTTGCAAACTTTTAACAGTTCATAAGCATCTTTCAATGCAATCATATTTGGACCATCACAAGGTGCATTGTCAGGGTCAGGATGTATTTCAAAGAAAAGACCTTTGCATCCGGCTGCTACTGCTGATTTTGCCAGAGTTGAAACAAATTGTCTCTCGCCTGTAGTCGAATCTCCTGCTCCTCCGGGAAGTTGTACGCTATGAGTGGCGTCGAAAATTACCGGATATCCGAGTCCTTGAATTATTGGAATAGAACGCATATCAGAAACAAGATTGCCATATCCAAAAGTAGTGCCTCTTTCAGTAATAATTATTCTGTCATTTCCGCTTGCAATAACTTTATTTGCCGAGTTTTTTATTTGATTAGGCGCAAGAAATTGCCCTTTTTTAATATTTATAATTTTACCTGTTTTTGCTGCTGCCACAAGTATATCTGTTTGTCTGCTTAGAAAAGCCGGTATTTGAAGTATGTCTGCAACTTCCGCTGCGATGGCGGCTTCTTCAGGAGTATGAATATCCGTAACTATAGGCAAATCAAATTCTTTTTTTATCTTTGCAAGAAGTTCCAGACCTTTTTTGATTCCTACGCCTCTGTAAGAATCAATTGAAGTCCTGTTTGCCTTATCATAAGAAGCCTTAAATACATATAAAATATCCAGCTCCTGCGTAATTTCCTTTAATTTTTCAGCTGTTTTAAAGAGAATTGACTCATCTTCTTCAATAACACATGGTCCTGCCATTACAAGCAATTTATTTCCACCTATTAAAAAATTATTTAATTTAACTTCTTTTATCATTGTTTATACCACTCCTGCTTTTAAAAGATGATGAATATGCAGCAAACCTTCAGGGGTTTCATTTTGATTTAATATTACAAGTGAAGTTATAGAATATTTTTCCATTATTTGTAATGCCTGAGCAGCAAGAGCCTCTTTTGCAATAGTTCTGGCTCCGACCGTCATAACATCTTTGACTTTTAAGTTGGAAATATCGCTGTATTTTTGTAAAGCTCTTCTTATGTCTCCATCAGTAAGAAGCCCTACTAAAGTATTTTTTTCATCTACAACTACAGTTAAACCAAGTTTTTTATTTGAAATTTCCTGAATGGCATCCTGAAATCTGTTTTCTGTATTAACAATAGGCAAATTTTCTTCTTTAGCCATAAGCTCTTCTACTTTCCAGAAAACTCCTTTGCCCAGAGAGCCTGAAGGATGGAAAAGGAGGAAGTCTTTTTCAGTAAAGCCTCTTTTTTCAAGAAGACATACCGCAAGCGCATCACCCATAGCTAAAGTAGCAGTAGTACTTGCTGTAGGAGCAAGATTTAGAGGGCAAGCCTCTTTTTCTACCGAAATATCAAGAGTTATATCGCTTTTTTGAGAGAGAGTAGAATGGGGATTTCCTGTCATTGCAATCATTTTTATGCCAAATCTTTTAACTAATGGCAAAAGCTGAAGAAGTTCAGAAGTTTCTCCGCTGTTTGAGATTGCAAGCACGAGGTCTTCTTTTGTTATAACGCCTGAATCACCGTGAGTACTTTCAGCGGGATGGAGAAAAAATGAAGGAGTTCCTGTACTGGAGAAAGTTGCCGCAATTTTTTTCCCGATATGTCCTGATTTGCCCATGCCGGTAATTATAACTCTTCCTTTACAGGAGTAGAGGAGATTTATAGCTTCTTTAAAAGAATCATCGAGTCTGCTGATAAGGTTTGTTATAGATGCAGCTTCAATTATAAATACTTCTTTTGCCAGATTTAATATGTTTTTATTATTTTTGGAAATTTCTATTTCTAGCAAAATTTATATCCTTTATAATTATTTAATTTGAGCGGTATAGGTATATTCTAACTTAAATCACAGGACTTCCGCAACAAATTCAAAAAGTCCGGCTAAAGTTTACATCCAAATGCCCAAAGTTTTTTTAGTAATCGTCCAGATTTTTAAAAATGTTTCTTCATAATTTCATGGGTTAAAGAACCATCCCTGAAGTCTGTATCAACAAGGAAAACCCTTTCCCCTAATAAATAAACCACTTTTAGTTTATCTGGCTAAAAAAACAAATTAGCCAGAATTCAATTTTTACTCAAATTGTTTCATGACATCTTTAATACTGTAAGAATCTTTATCTATTCCTTTTAAAGCCGCTGATCTGACTTCTTCAAGGTTATCATTTATAGTAGGTCGAGAAACCTGATAAAACAAGCCTGTATAAAGGGGTTCTTCCGTAAAAGCAAGTTGCATACTGGCTATTCTATCCGTTGTATCATGATTTTCAGGAACAGGCTGAATTCTTCCAATAAGTTTTTCGTGATTTAAATTGCTGTTGTACTGAGTGCAAGGAGAGAGAACATGTATAAAAGAAAATCCTTTATGCTGGACGCCTTTTATTATCAAATCCTTTAACTGGTCTTGGTCTTCACAATATCCTCTTGCTGTAAATGACGTATTAAAGGATAAAGAAAGAAGAACAGGATTAATTCTTTCTGCAGTAATATGATAAGGATTAACTTTTGTTCTTAAATCGTTTCTGGTAGTGGGAGAAGCCTGCCCTTTTGTAAGCCCGTAAATTTCGTTATCCATTACGATATATGTTATATCGGGATTTTTTCTGGCTGTATGGATGAAATGATTGCCCCCTATACTGAAAGCGTCTCCGTCTCCACCGACTGTAATTACAGTTTCATCAGGTCTTGCGATTTTAATAGCCATTGCTGCGGGTAATGCACGCCCATGAATTGTATGAAATCCGTAAGTGTTTGTATAAAATGGCAATCTGCTTGAACAGCCGACTCCGGCAACAACTACTGTATTGTCAGGTTCAATGTTTAATACTGAAAATGCTTCCATTAAAGCATCTAAGACTTTATAATCTCCGCAATCCTGGCACCATGTAGGCTTAACAGGACTTCTATATTCACCAGGGGTTCTTGTAACCAATTTTTTATACCTCTTTTTTTATAAAGTAATTCCGTGAGTATGAGTTGTAAATTTTAAATATTGACCTTTAATAGTTTCTTCTAACTTGTCAAAAATTTCTTTAGTAGTGAAAGGTTCACCATTATATTTCATGAAATTATAGATTTTAAGGTCTTTTTTAAGACATGTACATCTGTAAACTATTGTGTTGGCAAATTGCGCGCTGTAATTTCTTTCAATAATGATTAAAATTTCTTTATCATCTATAAAATCATTAATCCAATTATTAGGGAAAGGATAGACTGTTCTTGGATAAAGAGCCTGAACGCTGTATCCGCAATCCAGAGCCATGTCAATTGCTTCAAGAACAGGACCTGAAGTGCTTCCCCAGCTAATTATACCTATTTTTGCATCATCAGGACCATATTTTTTTGCCGGAGTAAATTGCTGAATAGCTGTATCAAGCTTTCTGAATCTTTTTTCTGTCATTCTGGCATGTATTTCAGCGGAACTTGAAGGGATAGAAGATTCGTTATGCTCCAGCCCTGTTGCAATATATGCCCCACCCTTATCTCCCGGTGAAGTTACAGGTGAAATACCCGAATAAGTGAGTGAATATCTTGAAAATTTCTCCCCTGCTTGGATATTCCCCGGCTTAAGCCTATCTATAATCTCAATACTATCAAGATCTATCATATCAACACATTCTCTTCTTTCGGCAAGAGAAAGGTCGGAAAGCAATATTACAGGCACCTGATATTTTTCCGCAAAGTTAAAAGCGTTTATTGTCTGGTAAAAACTATCTTCAACGTTTATAGGAGCCAGAACAATTTTCGGGGTATCTCCATGAGTTCCGTATATAGCAAGATTAAGGTCAGATTGTTCTGTTTTTGTAGGTAATCCGGTACTCGGACCGCCTCTTTGAACGTCTACAATAACGACAGGAATCTCTGCCATGGAAGCAAGTCCTATAGCTTCCGACATAAGTGAAAATCCGGGACCGCTTGTTGCGGTCATAGATTTAACTCCGGCAAAAGAGGCTCCAAGAGCTGAAGTAATGGCTGAAATCTCATCTTCGCACTGAAGTACATTTCCTCCAAATCTTGGCATTTCCTGTGCAAAAAATTCCATTATTTCCGTTGCGGGTGTAATCGGATAACCGGAATAAAATCTGCATCCTGCTACCAATGCACCAAAAGCCATTGCCTCGCAACCGTTCATAATAAGTTTTTTACCTGAACGCTCAATGTATAATTGTTCTAAAAAAGGCGTTTTTTCAAGGTTAGCCCTTGCATGTTCATATCCTGCATCAAAAACCTGTATATTAAGCTTTATTATTTCTTCGCTTTTATGGGAATATTTTTTCTTTATGTCCTCTTTAAATTGTTCTTTTAATTCAAGAGCAGGCATAAGACCGCATAACATTCCCATCATAAACATATTTTTAGATCTTATAGAGCCATTTTCTTCCGCCAAAGCGGCTACAGGCACTGAATATTTAATTATATCAGTATATTCATCAAGGTTAATGTCGCTATTAGTTGAATCAAAAAGCAAAATTCCGCCCTTTTTAAGACCGGAAACATTCTCTTTAAAAGTTTTTTCATTAAAAGCAACAAGTATATCAGCCTCGTCAGAAGGAGTAAGAATCTTTTTTGAACTTATCCTGAGCTGAAATAAGCTCTGGTCAGTCCCTCTAATTTCTGTGGGGAAGGTTCTGTAGGTGGTGGCATAAATTCCGCTTCTTGCGGAAGCTAAAGTTAAAATATCACCGGAGCTGATAACGCCATCCCCGGGATTTCCAACGATTCTTATTACAAGTTCTTTCATTTTGCTCTCTTCCTTAATTTGACATTTTATATATTGAAATTATGTCTTCTTTGTTTAGAACCTTAAAACTGCCAAGTTTTCCTCTTTTGATCAAATTTTCAGCCATTGTTTCAAAATATTTATCATCAATGCCGACTTCTGACAAGCGGGCAGGCAGATTAAGTTTAATAAAAAATTCACGTGTCTTTGCTATAGCGGCTTCAGCAAGTTGCATATCATTCATACCTTCGGGCAAATCCCATACATTAACCGCATATTCCCTGTATTTCCATAATTTTGAGTCATCTATAACATGTTTCATCCAATTAGGAAATAAAATTGCAAGCCCTACGCCATGGTTTAAATCATAATATGCTGACAATTCATGTTCAAGCATATGAGAAGCCCAATCTCCAATTTTCCCTGCTCCCAGAAGCCCGTTTAAAGCTATAGTTGAAGCCCACATAATTTCAGCTCTTGCTTCATAATTTTCAGGATCTTTAAGAAGAAGTGCCCCATATTTTATGCAGGTTTTCAAAACACTTTCCGCCATTCTATTCGCCATATAAGCGTCTTTAGTTGGGGAAAAATACTGTTCAAAAACGTGCGCCATAATATCAGCAACCCCTGCCGCTGTTTGTACAGGTGGCAAACTAAACGTATATGACGGATCCATAATCGCAAACTGCGGTCTCAAACAATCATGATGAATCCCAAGTTTTTCTGTTGTTTTTTCATTTGTAATTACTGAATTTCTATTGGATTCAGAACCTGTCGCTGCAAGCGTAAGAATTGCTCCTGTGCTTAATGCGTTTGTAATTCTTGATTCATCAATAAATAGTTCCCAAACATCGCCTAAATAAGGTACTCCAACCGCAATAGCCTTTGCCGTATCTATTACAGAGCCTCCTCCAAGGGCAAGGATGAATTCTATGCTATTATTTCTGCAAATTCCAATTCCTTCATAGACTAAATCAACAGAAGGATTGGGCTTTACTCCATCTAGTTCAAAAATTTCAAGACCGGCATCAGAAAGTTCTTTCTTGACCGCATCATAAATTCCAAATTTTTTAACACTGCCTGACCCCAGAACCAGCAATATTTTTTTATACGGATAAAGTTCCTGTTTAAGATTTTTTACAGAATCTTTTCCAAAGTGGATTCTTGTTTTTAAATCAAGTAAAAAATTAATCATTTTTAAACCCTATCCTGTCAATCTTTGAAGGTTTTGTAATTTCTGTTAAACTTTTTAATTGTCTGAATATTTCTTGAATATCCGTCCGTGTATCTTTTGCCAGTATTATTACCGTATGTTCCAATTCGTCTAATCTCTGAGATAATTCCTTATGGGTTAAAGCCATTTCACGAAGCATAACAAAAGCATTAATAATTTGAATACTGACTGCAATTGCTTTCTGACTATTAAGTACATTAGCAAGCATTAAAACGCCATGCTCGGTAAAAACGTACGGGTTAAAACGTCTGCCTCCTCTACCTTTTTTTGATATCCCAATTTGGGATATCAAAAAATTCCATTCATCATCAGTAAGTTGGAACATAAAGTTTGAAGGAAATCTTTCTATATTTCTTTGTACGTTTCTGTTAATTATCCTTGTTTCTGTATTGTACAAATTTGCTAAATCAACATCTAGCATTACCCGATATCCACGGATAATATAGATTTTATTTTCAATAACTTGTATAGGTATTAATTCAGACACTTTTTATTTAATTTTCTATCATTTTTAAACCAATTATAATACTAACAAAAACTGTGAAACAAAAAACAATTGATATAAAATGTAAAATTATTTGTCATCTAAAGAGTGGTTAAAATTACATTACCTGACTATATATATCCCATGTTTTAAGAAAAGCATCCTCAAAAGA
>DYOT01000005.1 GCA_020720345.1 Candidatus Caenarcanum sp. | reverse complement strand
TTTGCTTTAAGGGCATTGACACCCGACACGTTATGGGTTATGATATCAATGTGATTTATTATGGGTATAGAACATGATTAAAAGCTTCAAGCATAAAGGATTGAAAAACTTTTTTTACAAAGGCAGTTCAGCAGGCATAAACCCGAACCACGCTAAAAAATTAAGATTCATTTTAAGAAGACTTAATAACGCTTGTTTTATAAATGACCTTGATGTTTCCGGCTATAGATTACACTCTTATACAAATATGGAAAATGTTTGGTCTATTGATGTAAATGGCAACTGTAGAGTCTTATTTCAGTTTACAGACGGACATGCATACATAGTAGATTACTTAGATCCCCATTAATAAAAAAGGAGCAAAAACATGGCTAACATAGACTGTGAAAAATACGGAATAATGTTTGATCCCCCTCATGTCGGGGAAATCATTAAAGAAGAATACTTAAATCCTCTTAATTTAAGTGTAACTGAAGCTGCTTTAAAACTCGGTGTTACTCGAAAAGCTTTGTCGGAACTTATTAATGGTAAAGCAGGTGTAAGTGTTAAAATGGCTATAAAATTAAGTAAAGCTTTTAATACATCTGTTCAAATGTGGCTTAATATGCAATCAGAATATGATTTATTTCACGCTTTGCAAGAATATCAACCTGATGATGTTCAGGTGATGTTTGGATAATGAACTTAATTCCCTTTATAAACTTTTAACACGATTGCTGTAAGCACTTTATAAATCTTAAAACTCAGACACAGAAGTTAATATGAATTTGTTATCAGTCAAAACGATAAATATTTCAGTCATTACGAGAAAAATAAAACCAACCGAAAAAAGCCGGTTGGTTTTCTCAGACTGAGTGATAAACTTTCTCAAATTATCTGATAATGTACAATAATTTCTCCACTTTTTCGCTCATAGACTTCCCCCGTTTTCTTTTTATGAAAACAGGAAATTTCTACTTTGCCAAAAGCGGAAATTTTAACTTTGCTGCAACAACATTTTATACTCGGATTAATAACACTGAGCTTACTATAGTCTGGCACGCAGTGTTAAAACTATAGTTTTGAACAATTTTATAAGAATTTTTTCCCATTTCTTTATGATTTTTCATGGTTTTTAAAATATATTCAGCAAGTTTTTTTGAATCTTTATGAGGGAACACATAACCATTTATGTCCTCTTTAATCAAATCTCTTGCGCAGCCTACTTTGTCTGAAACTATTACAGGCAAATCGAAGTTCATTGCCTCATTTGCAACAAGCCCCCATACTTCCCATCTTGAAGGCAGAACAAATATATCAGAAATTGAGTAATACATGCTGAGTTTGCTAAATTGCATAAACGGTATAACTTTAACATAATTTTCAAGTTTTTTATGTTTTACATAATTAATTAAATCACTTTCCAGATAACCGCCTCCGATAAGAAGACAGAGGATGTTTTTTTCTCCGCTGTTAACGATTTTTTCAATTGAATCAATTAAAGTAAAAAGATTTTTTTCATCAACAAATCTTCCAACAAATAAAACAACTTTTGTTTCCGCGGCAATACCAAGTTTTTTCTTTATTAAGTCTTTTTTAGGAAAAAGTTTAAAATATCTGTTTCTGAATTTATCGTTATCAACCGCATTGCCCGATAAAAATATTTTATGGGAAACATCCGCATTAAATTTTTCTATTAATTCATTAACCGCTAATCCATAAGCTATAAAAGATGAAAAAAGATTTTTGTTTATATATATTGCTTTGACTATCTTTTTAAGCAATGTATCTGTACTATCAAAAGTGTTTTCTTCCCATAAAACCGTTTTTTTTCCTAATATTTTGCCCAAAATAGCATAAAAAGGTCCTATAAATCTTGTTCCTCCCTTAAATACAATTGCATCGTACTTTGATATTTCCTTAATCAGGCTAAATCCGCCAATATAAAAAAATCTGTTTTTTCCGGGCGCTCTGAATAATTTAGCGTCTTTAATTATTTCAAACTTGTAATTTGCCGAATTCAAAAAATCAAGGCTCCATTCCCTGTCCGGTTCTGTGTAAGCACAGGCAGCCACTTTGAAATCGGTTTTTTTGCATTGTTTTTCAAGATGACTGAATAAATCATGCATATAGGGTGAAATAATATTTGTAAGAAATAATATTTTTAATATTTCATCGCTGTTATTGGATTTTGTCTTTAATTCAGTCATTTGGTAATCCTCTTTAAGCTATTGTTGTGGAGCAGCAGAGGTATTCTGCCAGCTTATTTTCAGCGATTCAAAAAAACCTAAAAGTGCGAAAAACGTTATATGAGAAACCATAGATGGGCTTTCTGCAAGAAAAAATAACAGGAAAAAGACTATACAGGCAATATTGACAGCACTAAAAAGCTTAATTACTTTAGTTACCGATTTATTGAGAATTTCATAAATGTCTTTGACCAGAATAATTAACATGGGCAGGAAATACAAAAGCGCCATAAGTCCCCAGTTATAAAAATATTCAAGATATATGTTATGAATGTGCGGCTGCTGAAGCCCTTTATCGGGATGCATAGCTGATAAAAAGAATGAAACTTCTCTGGAAGTATCTGTTCCAAAACCAAATATAGCTGTAAACCAAGTTAAATTGCTCGCCCAATTATTCATATAGTGATACCAGTTTATCTCTCTTACTTCCAATGTGGATGTGGAGCTAAACCTGTCTGTAACATTGTAAATGGTATCTCCTATAAAATCCTGGCTTGTAAGGAAAAACGGCAAAACTGCAATTAGCGGCAAAATTAATATTAAAGCTAAAGGCAACAGATTTTTATAAGCAGGGCTTGCTTCAGCCGTTTTGTTTTTTTCTTTAAAGAAAAAGGAACCGAGCTGTATAACCATAAACCCCGCCAAAAAAGAAATTATAGTGCCTTTTTTTATACCCAGAATAATAAGAAGCGAAAGAACAATAATATTAATATTAATAAGTTGCTTCAACCAGATTGGTATGCCGACGGGGCGGAAATTTGAAATGTACAAACTAAATCCTATAGATAAAAGTAAAAACAACCCTTCAAAATCAACTCCCGTAAAATTGTCATTTATTCTGAGTCTGTTATCCCAAAAAACCATTGATGCTGTTCCTGCAAGAATGCATAAAATTAAAATGACAAAATATGCAATATATCCTACAGATAACATTTTAATAATGTCATTAAATTTTTTCTTTGTTTCTTCAAGGGTTTTTAATCCGTAAAATGACATATATCCAATTACAAAAGCGACAAGAGGAACAATCCCTGTAAGATACTTGAGAAATTGTGTTTCCCCTACCCCGAATTCTCTTGTTGCAGCTCCATAACCTGCGCCTAAAAGAATTTGTTTTAAACCTGCATTGTTTTCTATCCAGCTGTCTATATAACTTGAGGATCTGAAATCAGAGCTGTAAAAAAATGCGTAAAATAAATTAAGCATTAAAAATAGCATTAAGCATTTGAATGCAAAATTTTTCCATAAATATTTAAAATTAGTAAGAATATAGTAAAAAGTAACTATTGAAGAAAGAACAAATACAATCGCATAAGGTTTAAAATCTACTCCTGCCGGGATAAAAGTTATTTGATTCAAGTTTATCCAGATACCGGCATATTGAAGCAGAAAATAGGGAATTATTTTATTGTCTATGGATTTTGAAATCAGGAATAAAAATAAAAAAAAGCCTGTTAACAAAATAACATTTACCAAAAGAGGATTAGATTTTTCCCACAATCCCATAATATTTGCAACAATCGGTGCAAATATTACACCTATAAAAATTAATGCTATTTTAAAAAACCGGCTGTCAATAAAATTTGTGGCATCACGGTTTTCCATGTTTTTTTCTATGCTTACGCTATTCATATTTTTTGCCTTTATCTCTGTTATAACTTAAGGGCTATCACTATGAGGCTATTGCATAGCCTCATAGTGATAGCTAAACAATCAATATTAGTTCATATTATCTGCGTATAATTCAGGTCCATCAGCAGATATGAAATTCCTGCTTTTTGAATCCCTTGAAATTACATAAGGGATATGGAGATTAAAATCTTTTAATTCATTAATGGTTACCGCTATATCTTCCGATGTGGATGAACTGTCTGCTATCATTATATTCAGGTCTGTTTTTTGCATCAATGAGGAACAGACAGGGTAGGTAACAGGCTGAGCGGGTATGTCAATGAGAACAAAATCAAATCTTGCTTTTAAGAAGTTGATAAATTCATCAAAACCGGTACTCAGGACATAATCATAAAGATTTTTAACCTCGTTAACTATGGGCAAAATATAGAAATTATTGTCATTATGCTCATCAACTTTTATTTTTAAAGCGTTTTTCTCAAACAACATGTTCATATATTTGCTTGTGATGTATTTGAATGTTGAAATTTCATAATTTATAGAGCGGATAATATCAATAAAATCATTATTACTTTCTGATTGAACTTTAAATTGTTCTTTAATTTTATTAGAACATTTAAAATCGCCGCTTATTAATACAACTGATTTACCAAGCCGCGCAAGGTTTGCCGCAATATTTGGGGTAATGAAAGAAGAATTTCTGTATGGAGATGAAGAAGCAAAAGATATAACTTTAGCCTTACTATCGCCAGAAAGCTTCATAAGGGTCGACGCCATGCCGGCATAAGAAGCGCCGTGTAATGATTCTGTGCTTCTTGTAAGCCCGTTTTTATCATATTCTTCTTCATAGTGTTCTGCATTGATATATGGCAAGACTCCGATAGGCTTATAGACTTTGAAAACAGGATTTTCGGGTTTTTCTTTCACCCATCCGCCTAACACCCCTGCTAGAGCTCCTGCATATATAAAGCCAAGAAAACTTAATATCAGTTCACTGTTTTCTCTTTTTGGTTTTGACGGGTAATCAAGAATGAAAACATTGTCTACAATTTCATTTTCTTTAAATTTGGCGTCAAGTTGTTTCTTTCTGACGTTGTCATAAATATTTTTTAAAGATTCTTCCTGTTTTTTTAATTCTTCAAAAAATAAAATTTTATTTGGGAGCTGCGCTTCTGTATTTTTTATATTACCTATACTTCCAACAAGCGATGCAAGCTGGGCTCTAAGCGAATGCGTTTCTGCCTGCGTTTTTGCCATTTCTATTGCGATATCCTGAGAGGGTTTGTCATAAAGTCCTCTTTTTATGGAAACATCCTGCAATGACTCCCGGCTTCTATCTCCTATAGTTAAATTAAGTGATTGTATTTCGTTTTTTACCGCAACAACTTCAGGGTAGTTATCGTTAAATTTGCCGGTAAGATTTGCATATTTTTGCTTGGTGGCAGCGAGTTCATTTTGCAGTGTTATTAAATATTGATCCTGCCCGATTGATGTGGCTCTTAATGCAATTCTGGCATCCTTAAAACCAAGTTGCCTGGAATAATCTGCCAGTTTTTTGTCATTGTAATAAATTTGGCTTTTTAAGTTTGCTATTGTTTCTTCCATATTATATTTTGTCTGCATAAGATAAGAGCTTTCATCTTCAGCATTAATTACAGAATTGGTAAGCCTGTAATCCCTTATTTGCTCTCTTATGTCTGTCAATTTTTCTTCAATTCCTTTTAAGTAATTATCTACATACTGGCTTTGTTTTGATTCAACAGATTTTCTTAATTCAAGGTTCTGATTTTTAAACTGGGCTATTGTTTCCAGCAATACATAATCGGCAGATTTGTTATCCGCCCATCTTAAAGAAAGGGCAAGAGTGTCTGTTGAAGGAATTATTTTTGTTTTGACTTTATTTTTAAAATAAGCATGAAAATCTCTCGGAGACTCTATTTTTAATCTTTCAAAATATTTAGGATAATTCTGCTTTACGGTATTGTATACTTTATTTGATAAGCTTTCTGATTCCAGTATTTGAACCATGTTGAAAAGAGGATTGCTGTAGCCACTCTGGGATGCAACTATAGAATCTCCTGTTTCGGTATCTGTAGAAACATTATACTGTGGCACGTTTCTGATAAATATTTTTGCATCTGTTTTGTAATAAGTTTTATAAAAGAAGGCTGTATAAATAAGAAATAAGCCAAAAGATGCCAAAATACTGTAAATGATTAGTTTCTTTTCTTTAAAAATTATTGATAAAAATTTTTCCATCATATCAATCCTTAACTCCTTTTCTTTATAATTAACTATATCGTCATTACGAGGGGCTTTAGTTGCGAAGCAATCTAAATAAATCTTAGTCTGTTTTTCTTTGGATTGCCGCGCTCCCGCGAAAATGAGCTAAAGTGCCTGCTTCGCTGCGTTGGCCGCTCGCAATGACAAAGGAAAATAATTAGTCTCTGAAAACATAATCCATGTTGTTATAGCCACTGGCAAAAGAACTTACGGGACTAACTATTCTGAGAAGATAATCAAAGCCTCTGGCGACGCTGGAACTTGTTTTTTCAGGCACAAATATTACATCGTTAGGCAAAAGGACTATATCTTCTCTCATTGGATTTACCCTTGTAGAAGAAAGAATGCCGTTATTATCCATTCTGGAAACAATTACTGATTTTGGAGGAGAAGTCGTACCGTTAAGATATCCGCCTGCCTGACTTATGGCAGTATTCAACCTTGGTGATTCGCCTGCGTCAAGCATTACAAGTCCTGAACTGTTCACATATCCAAAAACCCTTACAGGAATTTGTTTTTTTGAAAAACTTGAAGCAGCAAAGCTATTGTATTTTTTCATGTCAACAGCAAAATTTGTAGCCAGTTTTGGGACGTTAATTACATCTCCACTCATTAAATAAATATCCTGAGAGGTGTTTCCCTTCTCTATCAAGTCAAGCAGATTAACTTTATATTTTGTATTTTCATACCTGTTTGATATTTCAATATTTTCAATATCTGCATCGGGTGTTATTCCCCCCGCAGCAACAAGCATATTTGTAAGTAGAGGAGTTTTCCTGTCTATAGCAGTACTTTGAGCAAGAGAAGTATAAGCATTGGAATATGAAGTATCTGTGTTTAGTTCATAACTTCCCGGCGAGTTTATTGCGCCTGTTACATAAACAATTAAGGGTTTTGTTTTTGTCAGGCTTATAGAAATCATCGGATTTTTGATAATAACATTAAACCTGTCTACCAGCTTGCTTTGAAGCTGGTCTAAAGTCATACCTTCCGCCCTTATAGTGCCTACCGGTGCTATGAGTATATTTCCGTCGGGCTGAATACGTATATTTTCCTGTTTAAATTCCGGGAAACCAATAAATGAAATATTTACTATATCGTTCGGTCCAAGAATATATTTTCTGGGTGCACTATTATTTGTGGTTCCAAAGTTTGAAAAAGCCGTCGAATTATCAGGGCTAACCTGATCTTCTTTAACAATGCTCGAATTTAATTTTTTGCCGGCAGTATCCTCAGCCAGTACTTTTGAGGCAATAAAATTAGGCAATAAAATTAAGCCTGCAAAAATCAAAAGATTTAGAATGTGTTTGGTTAAAACCTCCAAAGGCAACAAATGAGTCCCAAAAGCTTTCACCGAAGTAAAGCTCCGCTTCAGCTTTTTGTACTCCTGCTTCGCAAGCAAAGTTACCTTTTCGGTTTTACCGCACACCCGCTTCGCCCGAAGCCTTAAACTATTGTCATCATCCAATATTAAATTTTTAATCAAACGGCTTCTTAATACTTTTTTCATAATATCCTCCACCTTCTAAATTATTTGAATTTTTCTATAAGAACTTAAGTTAAATAATATTGAAAATAAATTACCCGATTTGCTATATAAAAAGGGTTCTTATTTCGTCTAACAGGGTAATTAACTTAAGTACTTTATAAAAGGTCATGCCGCACTTGACAAGGATAACAGCCGGTAAAAGGCAGCCTCCCTATAAAATTATTAAATAGGTGGCTATATACACAAGGGGATTCTGTTTGAATGAACGAGTGTTATATATTTCCTAAACAAACACTAAAATATAAAGCATTTATTATCTGATTTTATTTTTCAAGAGGCAATTATTATGTTATTGGCTGATTCCCGGGAAACACTAAAAAAAATTGAAGTTTTTAAGAAAAAAAACATTTCAAAAAAGAAAATTGCGATAGTTACCGATCAAATAGCAGGCGGGATCGGAGGAGCGGAAAGCATAACCTTTTCAGCAGCAAGAATGTATCCTGATGCTGATATGTATGCAACAGTGGTCGATGAAAAGATTCTGCCTGAAGACATCCTGAAAAGAAAAATAAAGACAACTTTTATACAAAATCTTCCTTTAAGCAAAAAACTCTACAAGGCTTATCTTCCGTTAATGCCTACTGCCATTGAATATCTTGACTTACAGCAATATGACATTATTTTTTCATCGCATCACTGCGTTGCAAAAGGTGTTATACCAAGACCGGATGCTGTTCATATTTGTTATTGTCATTCTCCTGCAAGGTATATATGGGATTTATTCTGGACATATCATAATCTTAATGGGGTAAATCAATTCACAAGTATCATGAGTTCTTTTCTTTGCAATTACCTCAGGGTTTGGGATGTTTCAAGCTCTGCAAGAGTTGATAAATTCCTCGCAAACTCAAGTTATACCGCGTCCAGAATAAAAAAATTCTATAACAGGGACTGTGAAATCCTTCATCCTCCTGTCAACACCAATAAATTCTCGCATAAAGGTTACGATGACTATTATTTAATGATAAGCAGGCTTGTAGGATATAAAAGATTTGATCTTGCGATAGAAGCTTTTAATGAAAATGGCAAAAACCTTATAATTATTGGCGATGGGGTAGAAAATAGGAAGTTTCATAAAATTGCAAAACCTAACGTAAAAATGCTTGGAAAAGTTTCCAACGATGTTCTTGCAAATTACATGAACAGGTGCAAAGGATTTGTATTTCCCGGAAAAGAGGACTTCGGCATCGTAATGGCTGAAGCACAGGCTGCGGGCAAGCCGGTTATAGCTTTTAATGGCGGCGGCGCACTTGACATAGTTGTCAACGGAGAAACCGGAGTTCTTTTTGATGAACAGACTGTTGCGTCTCTTTGTAATGCAGTAAAAATCTGTGAAAAGAAAGAATGGGATCACAAGCTTATTCGAACAAATTCAAAAAGATTCGATAAAGAAAAATTTGACGAAAGACTTAAAGAGATCATTGAAACCACAAATTAAAAAAGGGGATCAGAATGTTAAAAGAAGATTTAATAAAAAATAACAGCGTTATTTCTTCAGAAATTATTGATTTTCCGGAAAAATGTTACAAAAAAAATGATAATTCAATAAAAAATCCTTATGAAATTTCTATTAATCTTTTCCATTTAAATCACAAAACTATCCAATATGCGCTTAAAAGAATAATAGAAACGATGCTTACTTTAATCGGTCTGGTCATTATTTCACCAATACTTTTTCTTGTTGCCGCTGCCATAAAATTTGAATCCAGGGGTTCTGTATTTTTTAAACAAAAGAGAATAGGGCAGCATGGCAGGGAATTTTATATCTGCAAATTCAGAAGCATGCACCAAGACGCAGAAAAACGGGTTGAAGAACTTAAAAAACATAATCAGACAAATGAATTGATGTTTAAGATGTTTGACGATCCCAGAATAACAAAAGTTGGTAAATTCATAAGAAAATACAGCATTGACGAACTTCCGCAGCTTTTTAACGTTCTCAAGGGAGAAATGAGCCTTGTGGGCTTTCGTCCGCCTTTACCGTCAGAAGTGGATCAGTACAAGCATTCGTATTATGTGCGCTTTGCGATGATGCCGGGATTGACGGGACCATGGCAGGTAAACGGCAGGTCTAATATTAAAAAATTCGAGGAAGTGGTGAATCTTGAATATGAATATGCAAAGGACTGGTCTTTGTACAAAGATTTCAAAATTCTTATACAAACCGTTCCTATAGTTTTGTTTGGCAAAGATGCCGCTTAAAATAAAAGATATCATATTAAAGGGCTGCGGCTTTATATAAAGCCGCAGCCCTTTAATATGAAAGTAAAATGATTGATTTAAGACGGGAATTAACTCGAACGACTAGCTGGTCTTAATAAAACTTAACAAGCTAAGGAGTTTTAGCAATAAATTTCTTTCTCAAGTTTTTAGTAATTAGATGATTGAAAAGTGGTTTAATTAGTTTTTTTTCATCAAAAACCAATTAAATAAACTTTATACTTTACGTTAAAGAAGAAAAAAGCTCTGATTTTTCAAAAATTAAATTTTCAGGAAGCCAATATTTCTTAATATATTTGACTTTAGGGAAAACCATGAGCTTGACAAGATAATTTTATTAGATTAACCTAAAAAAGTTATTATTGTATAAATGACACTTATCCAAATCATCATTTCAAGAAACTGTCAATTACAGGAATTGTTACGTCGTTTAGCTGGTTTTAATTTCCAAGGAGGGCAAAAAAATAGTGTTGAATGGATCTGTTATTAGTGCACTTTCTTCAAGCACCCTGACTAAAGGATTTCAATACTTACAGCAAAATCCTATAGCAGAAGTTGCCTTTTTAGACGTAAGCACTATGATAGCCCCAAGAACAGCTATTGATTCCTATCAAAATCCTGTATACGGAGCAGAAACCTTCTTTCGGGAGACCGCTCCCATTATATTTAACCCTTTTGGTCCCGGCATTGCTGCGTTAGTAATGATGAACTTTTTCAAAGGCGGAGAGTATAAAGGAGTAACCGCAAACAGTAAAACCATTGAAAACCTGCACGAAGCATGGAATGAGGCAGGGGGAAAAAGATTTTTTAGTGAAACAGCAACTCAAGAACAAAAAATTGAAGTTATTAAAGATTATGCTGTTAAAGTCCTTGAAAATACAGAGGGGCTTTCGGGAAGAACTAAAAAGATTAAAATTTCTAAAAAGCAGATGGAAGATATTCCTCAAAAATTTGCAGGGTTAGTTCTTGGGGATAATAAAGATGAAAAAAAAGCCTCTAAAATTTTAAATGAAATTGCGGAGAAATATACAGAAAAGACAGGCGCAGCAGGTTCGATTACTTTCAGAAACAAACATGAGCTCTCAACAGACATTCATTCTTTATTGAATGATGCCGTAACCGTAGGCAAAAAGGTTTTTGTAAAAGCCGGAAGTCATGACAAAATAGCTGAAAGAGTTAAAGATATTGTTGAATTTGCCCCAAGAAAAACCCGCTGGGCAACAGCATTGTCAATGCTGGGTATTGCTACGCTGCCTTTTATCAACAATACCATTACAAAATTAAGAACAGGGAAAAGCGGTTATGCTGCTTATAAAGATTTTTGCAGCGGAGATGCACAGCAGCAAGCTAAGAATAAAGAAAAAAACAAGGGCTTATGGGCAAAGAAAGCGCTTACTGCTGCCGGCATGGCTTTAATGGTTGTTACTACAATAGGCGGCTTCAACAAAAAGACAGGATTTTTTGTCAAAGGCAAAGGACTTCAAAACTTTAAGGACAAGATTGAACTAAAAGGACCAAACACTCATATGAATCTTATAAAGCTGGTCTACGGCACTTCTTTAATTTCAAGATTTATGTTTTCAAGAGACGAGCAGGAATTAAAAGTTACTACCGTGAGGGACTACGCCGGCTTTATGAACTGGCTTGTTTTAGGCGGTTTTGTCGCAAAAGGCGTGGCGCATTTAGCCGATAGAAAAGGTGAATCTTTTGTAAATATTAGTGCCCCTCTTAAAGATAAAAACCCCTTAAAAACAGTGCAAAATTGGCTCACAAATGTTTCTGTAAAAACTCACAGCGAAATGAGAGCGATGACCAAGCACCTTCCTAAAGCAGAGAAAATGCAGAAAATGGCTATTCATAACGGCGCTGCCCTTGCAGGTCTTGCATGGTCAATGTTTGCTCTTGGCATAGGCATGCCTGTTCTTTGCAATCACATGACTAATAAAGCAAGAGAAAAGCAGCTAAGAGAAAAAGCCCAGTGCGGTTGCGGTTTTGCAGGTTCAACCGAACCAAAAAATAACGCCCAAGAAATTGGAAATATTAAAAATCAGGAAGATATCAGTCATAAACTTCTGGTAAATAAAATTTTCTCCGCACAATATGCCTAAACCCTGTATAAAAGCTTTAGAAGCTGTCTTGTTACAGCATTTCTAGCTAATTTTATGTTTTAACCAGACCGGCTCTTAATATTTTATCAATAAAATTTCTTGTTTTTATGTAGGCTCTGGAATTTTTATAAGTAAATAAATTAAATAAAACATCCTGATAATCAGAAAATTCATTCTTATAATTTTCTGACCCTCTGCCAAAGTCAAGGATTGAAATATTTTTTTCTTTTAAATGGTTTATTAATTTGTATAAAATAACTTTTCCAGGAGCAAACTTCCTGTATTTGTTATTATGCGCGGTCATGCTTAACCAGTAGGTGCTTGCTGAATCTATATATCCATAACAATAAGCTGCTGTTTCACCGGAATTTTTCAGATAAAGCCTCGATAAAAGCATATTTTCATCTTTGAAAAAAACTTCCCTTACAAAATTTTCCAGATTGGCTTTTTTAACAAGCATTCCTCCGCCCCAGCGGTTTTTGTGGAATTTTATAAATTCATCAATAAATTCAGGCTGTTTGCTTACCGAAAATTCTAAAATAAATTCGTCGTTAAAATCTTTTTCAAGATTTTTTTCGCATCTTTTAATGTCCGATTTTATTGCGCTTTCCTGCTTTATTTTTTCTATTATTCTGTTTTTAGTTTCTGATACCGGCGAAACAGTAAGAATCCCGCTCCCTGAAAATTTATTTATAAGCCTTTTAGCAAATTCAGAGCTGGAGTTAAGGTGTTTAAAGCCTGCTTCATAAGGGCAGGATGCTAAATAATCCACAAATTTGTCCAAATATAAAGGATTTTCGTATAAAACGTTAAATTCGTCATAAATATCCGGCTTTGTACCGATTAAAAAAAGCCTTTTGCCTTTTAAATAAAAAGGAGCCAGCAGTTTTAATTTTTTGTTTTCCCAAAAAGTGTAAATATAAGGCTTTTTGCCGTTGCTAAAACTTTCCCACCAGAGCTTGCACCAGCTATATGAAAGATTATAGCCCATGCCTTTGCTAAAAAGTTCTTCCCAATAAGGCTTCAGCTCTTCATCAAAAATCTCGTATATTTTATAACCGTTTAATATCATTTTTGCCCTTACAATCTTACTTCAGGATTATGCAAAAAGTCATTATAAGCCAACTTCAAACCGTCTTCAAGTTTTGTTCCTGCTTTCCACCCAAGTGCATTAATTCTTGACACATCAAGAAGTTTTTTAGGAGTTCCGTCAGGTTTTGTGGTGTCAAATTCCAGTTCGCCATTATATTCGACAGTTTTTTTAATAAATTCCGCAAGTTCTTTTATTGTTACATCAGACCCTGTGCCGATATTAACAAATTCTCCAATATTAGCAACGTTTTTGTTTTCCATAAGCCATACACATGCTTCTGCCAGGTCTTCCGAATACATAAATTCTCTCATCGGTGTTCCTGTCCCCCAGACTATAACCTTTGGAATCTTTTCCTGCTTTGCTTTATGAAAACGCCTTATGAGCATTGGAATAACATGGGCATCCTTTTCATGGTAATTATCGCCAATGCCATATAAATTGCACGGCATGACGGAAATATAATTTGTTCCGTACTGTCTGTTATACGCATTACAAAGCTTAATACCTGTAATTTTCGCAAGGGCGTAAGGTTCATTTGTCGGTTCAAGGGATGAAGTCAGCAGATATTCTTCTTTCAACGGCTGGGGGGCAAATTTGGGGTAAATGCAGCTTGAGCCGAGGAACAAAAGTTTTTCTACCTTGTTTTTATAGCTTGCTTCAATGATATTATTTTGTATCTTCAGATTTTCAAGAAGAAAATCTACAGGATAAGCATTATTGGCATAAATTCCACCAACTTTTGCGGCGGCAAGAAATACCCATTCAGGTTTTTCTTTTTCAAAAAAACTGAAAACCTGTTCTGAAGAAGTTAAATTAAGCTCATTTCTGTCTTTCAAAATTATATTTTCATATCCGAACTTTTGAAGCCTCCTGAAGACTGCGCTCCCCACCATGCCTTTGTGTCCGGCTATAAATATTTTTTTATTCATTTTTTAATTCCATTAATTTTAGTATGACAAATTTATACTGACTTATCAGAAGCTGTCTTGTTAAAGCATTTCTAGCTAATTTTATGTTTTAACCAGACAGGCTCTCAGTTAATTTGAACATGCTCCTGCCTTTTTTTCAATAATTATAACTAAATATATCTTCGTATTTGAAAATATGTAAATTAGTGGTATAATGTTTAAAATCTGCTATATTATTCTCTAAAAAATCAATTTTTTACCCCCAAATTTAATTAATTTCGGCAAATCCTTATTTGCTCATATGGATTGCCACAAAAAAAGGAGGTTTGCTATGAGAGACTATTTTTTACATGCACAGCCAGTTGATTTTAGAAAAAAAATTAACTCTGCATTGTTTGATGAAGATGACGATTTTGATCTGGAAATCCCTATGAGTAACTCAACAAATCCATGCACAATGTCAAATTCAAAGTACATGCATTATGTTCACTTAAGAAACGGCAAAAAATCAAAAGCCGTTATTTAAAAATTAAACAATCAATAAAAAATTTAACTTAGCCCCTCCTGCAAGAGAGGGGTAATAATATTACCCGAAATTGTCTTTTAAATTAAATTTTTTGATATAAAATTTAATTTAATTTAATTTTTATTGTAAAAAATAGGGTAGAAAGCATGCTTAAAATCTTTTCCGGAAACCAGATGAGACAGATTGACAAAAAAGCGATCGAAGAGCTTAATATTCCGGGAATTATACTTATGGAAAATGCCGGACGTGCTGTATACGAGCAGGTTGTTGAAATAATTGAATTAACAAAAGATGAACTTGCAAGTGTGCTTGTAATCTGCGGAAAAGGAAATAACGGCGGGGACGGTTTTGTTGCTGCAAGACATCTTGCAGAGAATGGAATCCAAACAACAGCAGTTTCATTGTTCAGAAAAGACAATTTATCCGGTTCTTCTCTTATAAATCACGATATTCTGGAAAATTTTATCGAAATAGTTTATTTTGACGAAATTGATCTGGAACAATTCAGGCAAATGATTTCTGCCTCAACTATTGTGGTTGATGCAATATTCGGAACAGGTTTAAATTCTGAAATCAGAGGAAACATAAAAGACATAATAAACTCTGTAAATGAATATTGTGAAGGATATGTGGTGGCTGTTGATATTCCTTCAGGCGTAAATGCCGATAATGGCAAAATTTTAGGAACTGCTATCATCGCAGATTATACGGTAACTTTTCATGCCCTGAAACTTGGGCTTATAAGCCATCCCGGAGCTGAACACACAGGGGAAGTAATTATTGTACCGATAGGCATTCCGGAGAGCTTAAGCGAGGATGAAAGCTTTAATATAAATCTTATAACAGACCATCATGTTCGTATTTCTATCCCCCTAAGGTCTGAAGACAGCCATAAGGGGACTTTTGGCAAAGTGTTTACTGTTGCCGGCTGCATGGGAATGACAGGGGCTGCTTACATGAGCGCTTTTGCCTGTTTAAAAGCAGGGGCTGGCTATTCCTTCCTTGCCACTCCAGAAAGTGCCATTCCTGTAATTTCTTCTATGACTCCTGAAATTGTCTGTATTCCTCTTGAAGAGACTGAAGAAAAATTTATTTCCGAAAAAGCGCTCGCAAAAGCCCTTGATAAAAGTCATAATGCGGATGTTTATTTAATAGGTCCCGGTCTTGGAACTGCTGAATCCACCGTTGAATTTGTATCGCAGTTTATCCGGCAGCTTACTGACAGGGGTGAAGCCTTAATTGTTGATGCAGACGCTTTAAATTGTCTTGCAGCCAGACAGGGCTGTCTAAACGAAGGAGAAGACAACAACTTGAAGGAGCGTGAACCTATAAATGGCAGCGACTGCTGCCTATCCGTAAATTCTGTTATAACTCCTCATGTAATGGAACTTTCAAGGTTAATGAAAATACCCGTGGAAGAAATTTCAAAAGACAGGATAAAATCCGCACGTGATGCTGCTCAAAAATTCAACACAATAGTTGTGTTAAAAGGGGCAAAAACAATTATAGCCGAGCCTGACGGCAGTATTTATATTAATTCAACGGGGAATTCCGGTCTTGCAACGGCAGGAAGCGGAGACGTACTGGCAGGAATGATTGCAGGATTTGCCGCACAGGGACTTAATTTAAGGGATGCTGCTATTGTCGGAGTTTATTTGCACGGACTAGCCGGAGATATCGCGGCTGAAGAACTTACTGAATATGCTCTTACAGCTTCCGACCTGCTGGATTATATTCATTTGGCTATAAAAGAAATTATTTAGTCTTATACCAAAATGCAATCAACCTATAACTTTATTAATAAAAATATTATTTAAGATAATAAAAACCCCGGCCATGCTATACTAAAATCATTATGAAACATAAATTTAGTAACATTCACAACTTCATTATCCCTTTCATAATTGGCATTATACTTTTCTGGTCGGCATTTTACCTTTCAGAAAATTTTATTAAAGATAAAATATATGATTTTATGGTCGCAATAACGGCTAAAAAACAGGTATCTAAAGACATTGTCGTTGTGGCTATAGACGATCAGTCTATTAATAAAATAGGGAGATGGCCCTGGAAAAGAACAAGCTATACAGACATTTTTGAATATCTTGAAAATTACGGGCAGGCTAAAGTAATAGCTTTTGATTCCATAATAAATTCTTATGGCGGCAAGGACGACGATAAAGAATTTTTTGACAGGTTGTCAAAGTTAAAAAAAGTAATACCCGGTATGTTTTTCAGCAAACAAAAAGCTTATTTTATTAATAATAATGAGGTAAAGCTGGAAAACATTTTCAAAAAGAATTTTTCAATAACTATAGTTGATAACCGCCCGAAAAAAATTATCAAAAATTCAAAATATTTAAGCACAAGTTATGCGCTTAAAGAAATTATGAATTCCGTCTCCGGCATGGGGTCTGTTCTTTCAAATCCTGATGAAGATGGAATTATCAGGCATTCTGAACCTGTTTTTTATTACAAAAACTCCTATTATCCTTCTTTGGCACTGGCTACTTTCAATAAATTAAGACCTGAGTCCGAATTTATGCTTGATAAAAACAGCCTAAAAATAAAAAATAATGGGGTTAAAACGGTTAATATGCCTTTACATTCTGGCAAATATGGCAGTTATAACTATATAAAATGGTATAAATCCAACAATAATTCCTGCGAATATCCGTATAAAACCATAAGTGCATGGAAAATTCTTGAATCTTACAATAATATTAAGAATAAAAAGCTTTCATTGGTTTCAAAAGAAGAGCTAAAAGATAAAATAATATTTTTGGGCGTAACTTCTACCGCCCTGAAAGATATAAAACTTACTCCGATGTCTTCTGATTATCCGGGAGTCTATATTCAGGCAACTTTAACAGAAAATTTGCTTAATAACGAATTTATTAATAAATTTTCAAATTTTGAAAATATTATTGTAATTTTTGCTATGACTCTTTTAACTTTCCTTATAGTGTTTAACCTGCCTGCGTTATACAGTTGTGTGATGTCTACATTGCTTGCTTTAACCTATTTTTCATTTTGTCTTTTTATTGCTTACCCTAATAATTATGCCCCTGATGCTGTAACGCCCATATTATTTGTATTTTGCGCCATGTTAATCGGTTATGGCTACAGATATTTTGCAGAAGACAACAAAAAAAGAGAAATAAAACATCTTATAGCAAAATATGTATCTAAAGACATTCTTGATGCAGTTATGGCAGATGTTGACAGTTCAAAACTCGGCGGGAAACGCGCAGATGTCAGTATTTTATTTGCTGATATAAGAAATTTCACTTCTTTGGCGGAAACACTTGAACCGGAAGCTGTCAGCGGCATTTTAAATGAATATTTCAGCGAAATGATCCCTGTTATTTTCAGTAATAAAGGCACTGTGAATAAATTTATCGGCGATGCGCTTTTAGTCATTTTTGGCGCACCTGTTGAAAACTCTGAGCATCCAAAGCTTGCTGTCAAATGCGCAACAGAAATGCTTAAAAAAACCGTTGAAATGAAAGAAAAATGGCAAAAAGAAAACAAGCCGCTTATTGAAATCGGCATCGGCATAAGCTCAGGAATTGCCTTTGTAGGCAATATTGGCTCTGATGACAGGCATGAATACAGCGCAATCGGCAGCACGGTAAATATTGCCAGCAGATTGGAGTCTTTCAACAAGCTGTACAAGACAAATATCCTTATAAGCGAGTACACTTACGAGCGGGTAAAAGAAATAATAGAAGCTAAAGAAGTTGATTCCGTCTGCGTAACCCAAAATTCAGAGCCTATGAAGATTTACGAAGTGAAGTCGGTTTTATAAAGCTTTCTTCTCTGATTGCTTAATTTTTAATATTATTTTAGAAACTCAGCCATTTCAATAACGTTTGGATTGCTTTGCTGCCCATTTCTTTAACCCTGTCTATCGGATGGCGGTAATTTTCGGTTTTTTTGAATAAGTAAGGTTTGCCGTTATAAGTAATATAGGAAAATTTTTTATAGGGTTTAAAAGTGTCATTTAATTTTTTAAATTGTTCTTTCACTTCAGGATGATGGTCATACGCTCCAACACAAAAGAAGCTTCCTTCAGGCAGTTTAGCATGTAAATCGTCTATAAATTGCATTGCTTTTTCAGGGTTAATATAAGGAAAAGCATTTCTGAAAAATACAACCACCGGCTCTTTTTCATTAAATTTTCCGTTTGGTGAAAAATCATCTAAAATGCGTCCTTCCTGAAAATTTGCATATTTAAAAACCCCATCTTTTATCTTAATTTTAATATTACCTTCTTTGGGATCGATATAATCTATATAGCTTGTACGCCTGTTATTTGAAATTGAATTATGATTAAATCCCAATTCAAAAAGCCTATTTAAGTCATCTAATTCTAACGATAATTTGCGCGATTTAGCCATTTCCAATCCCGGAGAAGGTATGTCTATACTGTGGATTTTAACCCTCTTTTTAGCATTTTCAATAGAACCGTATTTTTTTAGAAGATAGAGAATTATGCTGTAAGTTTCATGCCCTTCTGAGCAGCCGTATACATAGAAATTTACGGGTTTTCCATGAGGCAATAACGGATGAAGCTTACCAGAAAACTCGTTCATAATTGCGTCCAATGATTCAATAAGACCGTTCCTGAAAAACCATGTATTTTGTTGTAAGTCTCTGCAAATATTTAGTCTGTCAGCAGGGTGAAGTTTTGACATATCAACAGGGATTTTGCCGCCAAAAGAAATCGCCGTCTTGCAGCCCGTTTTTTGCCCATTAAGCTGTACAGGTTTGTACTGTGATTGATTTAGTGTAAAATTTGCTTTTATCATTTTCCTGTCATTTTTTAACTTCTAAACATACAAAACATGTAAACAATAAAAATTGCCTGCTTTTTAATAAATTGAATTAAAATAAATATTATTAAGAAGATTTATTTTAAAGAAATGGTCAAAACAACGGAAATAGAAAATCTCGAGTTAATTAAAAAGGCTGTTGAAGTCGAGATTAAGCATAATTATATAGATATCGTCGGAAAAAAATGCAAATTTTCCCGATTTATTCTCAATGAACTGCATCTTTTGAGCAAAAATTTTCCTGAAAATTCTGCATGGAAAAATTTATACTCTGTTTTTGAGTTTTATCCTTTTACCGACCTTTCTACACGGATGAAGTCAATAAAACAGCTCGTAAAGCATATTAAAGAGTCTAAGACACGTCATTGCGAGCACAGCAGGGAACCCGCTTTTTCGATTGAGTATCGAAAAAGAAGGGGGACAATCCAAAATGCAAATAACAGTGAATGGATTGCTTCGTCGCAAGCTCCTCGCAATGACAGTTGTAATATAATTAAAAATCCTGAAGATGTTGATGTAACATACGTTAAAGGGGTTGGTCCCAAAGTCAGCACGTTGTTAAATAAGCTGGGAATCTTCACTGCTTACGACTTGCTGCATTATTTCCCCAGAAAACACCTTGATTATGCGCAAAGAACGCCTATTTCCAGCTTAAAAACAGGGCAGGAAGTTACTATTTTCGGAAAAATCCTCTCTGTTACTTATTTTACAAGCAAAAGGCGGCAGAATTTAACCATAATAACCATTACAATTTCTGATGGGACAGGAATGATTGCAATTAACCGCTTTTTAGGTAAATCTAATCGCTACACTATAGAGAGAATCAAGGCACAGCACCCCACAGGAGCCAATATTATTGTCTCTGGCATTGTAAAAATGGACGACTATAACGGCGGACTAACAGTTGATAAGCCGGAAATGGAAGCAGTAAGCGGGGATATTGAAGAATGCGACTCGCTTCACCTCAACAGGATTGTTCCTGTTTATCCCATAACGGAAAATTTAAACATAAAAACATTAAGAAGGGCAATCCACAATTCTATTGAGGCTTATGCGCCTTATCTGGAAGAATTCATGCCGGACGAAATAATAAAAAAATACGAATTAACTGATAAAATCAACGCTATAAGGCAAATCCATTTCCCTGACTCGGCGCAAAAACTTGGAGAAGCAAAAAGAAGGCTGGTCTTTGAAGAATTTTTTATGCTCCAGTTAAAACTTGCATTAATAAGGAAAAAACAAAAAACAGAAGCGCAGGGACTAACTTTAAGCCACAAAGAAGGCGGGCTTGTAGATAAATTTATTGATTCTCTTCCGTTTAAACTTACTGGCAGCCAAAATGACGCATTTGACGAAATACTTGCCGATATTTCAAAGCCTGAACCAATGAGGCGACTTCTTCAGGGGGATGTAGGCTGCGGAAAAACAGTTATTGCCTGCATGGCACTTCTGGCTGCTGTGGAAAACGGTTATCAGGGAGCTATTATGGCTCCTACAGAAATACTTGCCGAGCAGCATTACAAGAATTTTTCCGGCTGGCTTACACCTTTAGGGCTTAGTACCGGACTTTTTGTCGGCAAGCATGGTGTAAAAGTCCGTCGGGAAATGCACCAGAATCTTCTAAACGGACAAATTAACATCGCTGTCGGTACACATGCTCTTATTCAGGAGAGCGTGGAATTTAACAATCTCGGTCTTGTCGTTATTGACGAGCAGCACAGGTTTGGCGTTAAGCAAAGAGCCGGTCTGAAAAACAAGGGCATTAATCCTGAACTTCTTGCTATGACGGCAACACCTATACCAAGAACGCTTGCTTTGACGTTGCATGGGGATATGGATTTAACTGTTATTAACGAGCTTCCGCCAGGGAGAAAACCTGTTAAAACAGCCCTTATTGGAGCAAAAGACCGCAAAAAAGCTTATCAGCTTATAGCTAAAGAAATTGAAAAGGGAAGTCAGGCTTATATTGTTTTTCCGCTGATAGAAGAATCCGAAACACTTTCAGCAAAGGCCGCCACTAAAGAAGCAGAGCGGCTTCAAAAAAATGTTTTTCCGGATTTAAAGATAGGGCTTGTTCACGGGAAAATGCCAAATATTGAAAAAGACAAAGTTATGGAAGAATTTCGCTCCGGCAAGTTTAATATTCTTGTAAGCACCACGGTAATTGAAGTTGGGGTTGATGTTCCTAACGCAACTGTTATGATGATTGAAAATGCCGAAAGATTCGGGCTTTCGCAGCTTCATCAGCTAAGAGGGCGCGTGGGAAGGAGTGCTGAGCAGTCTTATTGTGTACTTGCGGCTGATACCAAAACAAAAGAAACTCTTGATCGCCTTGAAATTATGACACAAACCAATGACGGATTCATTATAGCGGAAAGTGACCTGAAAATAAGAGGACCGGGAGAAATTATTGGGATTCGCCAGAGCGGAATTCCTGATTTATTACTGGCTGACCTTGTAAATGATGCGCATATTCTTGAAATTGCCAGAGAAGCATCTTTCGACCTTATTAAAAATCACAATATAGAAGATTTTCCTGTGCTTAACAGGAAAATAAATTCAGATGTTATTGAAATAGAGCTGTGAGGAGAAACAATGAAATCAGTAATCCAGCGAGTCAAAAAGGCTTCTGTAACAATAAATAACGAGCTATTTTCTGAAATAGGACAGGGAATACTTGTTTTGCTAGGCGTAGAAAAAGATGACACACCGGATAAAGCCGAATTTTTAGCGGAAAAAACAGCTAATTTAAGAATTTTTGAGGACGAAAACGGCAAGATGAATTTCTCATTATTTGACATAAATGGTGAAATTCTTGTGGTTTCGCAATTTACTCTAGCCAGCGACTGCAAAAAGGGAAAAAGACCAGGTTTTGACAATGCTGCGAAACCTGATTTAGCCATACCACTTTATAAAAAATT
>DYOT01000151.1 GCA_020720345.1 Candidatus Caenarcanum sp. | reverse complement strand
CAATGACCTACCGCTTAGAAGGCGGTTGCTCTATCCAGCTGAGCTACCAAGGCAAATTACTCACAACTTTAATTTGTCCAATAAGAAATTAATTAAGTTATTATAAAAAAATTTACCACAGAAATTTTCTAAAATAAACATGAGGAGCAAAAAATTATTTTAAATAAGAAATTTTTATTTGTTCAAAAAGAAGTTTTCCAGACCAGATGCAATTCCCAAAGCGGCTTTTTCCTGAAATTCCGGCATAATTAGCAAATTATATTCTTCAGGGTATATCATAAAACCAATTTCCACAAGCACAGAAGGGACTTCTGTAGGTCGTGTAAGCACAAAACTGCTGTTATGAATGCCTGAATCCTTAAAGCCCAGTAGCTGAACAAGTGCTTTTTGAATACTTTTAGCAAGGGGAATAGATTGGGAGTGATAATAATAAGTGGTTGTTCCATGTTCTTCGTATGGATTTTTCCCATCCGGCAGGGCGTTATTATGAATACTTACAAGAATCTGTGCATTATTTGAATTGGCTATGTGAACCCTATCATAAAGATCAACATATTTATCAGAAACCCTTGTCATTATAACTTTTGCGCCTTTGGATTCAAGTATTTTTTTTAAATTTTCAGCTATTTGAAGATTAATTGTTTTTTCTGCGACAGCTGTTGGCCCTACCGAACCGGATTCTTTCCCCCCATGACCGGCATCTATACATATTGTTTTTCCAAAAAGCGGATAGAAAAAATTTGTTTCAGGAGGTTTTCTTAACCTTAAAACCAGATTATTCCCCTCATAATAGTATTTATATCCCCAAAAATTGCTCGCTGTTGTTTTTATAGATAAACTCAAGCAGTCTTTAGAGTCCTGAGTCCATTTTAATTCCTTAATAAAATGGTTTGTATTGTCGGAAGAAACGCCATTAATAAGGGAAACAGCCCTGAAAAGTTTTAATTTCATTTCATTTTCAGAAGGTTGTTCAATAATAAACGGTACTTTTTGGGGTAATGAAACTTTTAAATACACATAATTCTCATCGGCATCGACATTTAAATCGGTTATCTTTATATCAGGCAAGTTATTTCTTTTATAAAGATACTTGATGTCTTTTCTGGCAATCCATCCGCTCAGGTTGTCAGAATATTTAAACCGGTAATTATTACCGCTTTTTGCAGTAATTTCAATAAGAGTCCCTTTTAGAAGCGGTGTCAACCTGTCTTGTCCGGGAGCTGTCCTTGTTACAACGTAATCTTTTGCAACTTCAGCAGTAAAAGATAGTGGTTTCTGAGGTCTTGATGAGGTGGTAGACTGTTTTTCTGGAACTTTTAAGATATAATTTATTTCTTTAGAAGTGGTTTTTGTTGAGGTTTTTACGTTTATTTTATTAATTCCCTTATTAAGGCTTACCACTTCTACAAAAGCTCCGTTGGACCAAACCTTTACCGGCTTATTATTTATTGTAAGGCATGCTTCAGGATCAGTATTTCCTACAAAAAAAGTGGAAGATGCGTTTATTTTTGCACCATAATGAGGATAAATTATTTGTAGTTTAGCGCCGCCACCTGCTATGGCTGGCATAATAGTTACAAATATTAAAGTAAGCAAGATGATTAATATGCGTTTCATTTTATTTATATAAACCCCTCAGGAAATCTGTCAAATCATCTTATAAAATTTTTTCTGCTGTGTAAATAGCATTAAGAAATTTTAATAAAATACTCTTTTTAACAATATAGCTTACAAAAACGTTACAAACAGTAAAATAATCAACAAATAACTTGAATATTTTTTTCCGTTGAATGAAAATCATGAAATATAACTATTTTGAGGTAAGGGTACTAATGAATCCATCTTTGTCAACTGAGGAAGTATTAATAGACTTAAGCTCTGCGGATTCTTTTGAAAATATACTTTTTGAGCTCACCAATATCGTTGAGACAAGCAAACTTCATGGAAAAACTGTGAAAATAAATCTGGGGAATATGCCTCTTGATAAAAATGCGCTTTCAGGTCTTCAGTCAGTTCTTAAAAGTTTTGATATTAATATAGAAATTATTTTTTCAAATTCAATCCAGACTAAAATAGCTGCTATTGAGACAGGTTTAACTGTTTCAGGTCAAACTATGGAAGTTAAGCAGCCCAAAACACCTTTAATCTTGGAAGAAGACGAATTAAAAGCCGGAGATAAACTTGTAAAAGCAATGAATCAAGTACTTGCCGGCAGCGTTGAAAATGAAGAAATTGTAGGGCTTGAAACTTTATACATAAAACAAACTTTAAGGTCGGGTCAAAAAATTGATCACGACGGAAATATTGTTATAATCGGAGACTGCAAGGCAGGCTCGGAAATTACAGCTTCAGGAGACATTACAATATGGGGAATTTTAAACGGAATTGCCCATGCCGGAGCAAAAGGCGATTATAACTCTGTAATCAGAGCTTTTAGGATAAACGCTATTCAAATCAGAATAGCAGACTTGCTCGCAAGAAAACCTGATTCTACTGACATTGAAAGATTTGACAGATGCGGTCATTTTACACCGGAAGAAGCAAAAATTACTAACGGTGAAATTGTAATATACACAATAAACGGCTAAATAAAAGGAGGCTTTAAAAAACATGAGTGGAAGAGTCATTGTAGTAACGTCGGGAAAAGGTGGTGTTGGAAAAACTACCTCAACCGCAAATATTGGGACAGCTCTGGCGAAAAATGGCGCTAAAGTTGTTATGATTGATACTGATATAGGATTAAGAAATTTAGACCTCTTAATGGGGCTTGAAAATAGAATCGTTTACACACTTATTGATGTAATAGAAGAAAAATGCAAACTGCAGCAGGCACTTGTAAAAGACAAGAAAAATCCAAATCTTGCCCTTCTTGCTGCTGCTCAAACAAGAGATAAATCAGCCGCAAGTCCTGAGAAAATGGTTGAAATTTGCAACCTGCTAAGGGAAGATTTCGATTATGTACTTGTTGATTGTCCTGCAGGTATTGAATTAGGTTTCCAAAATGCTATAGCAGGAGCTTCCGAGGCTATTATTATTACAACTCCTGAAATGTCTGCTGTTAGAGATGCTGACAGAATTATCGGGCTCCTTGAATCAAAAGAGGAAATTTTAAGTTATAAGCTTATTCTTAACAGGATAAGACCAAAAATGATTCAATCAAACGATATGCTAGGTGTCAATGATGTAATTGACATTCTTTCTGTGAAGCTTCTTGGTGTTATTCCTGAAGACGAAAACATTATAATAAGCACAAATAGGGGCGAACCTGTCGTAAATATGGAAAACAGCAAAGCCGGTACTGCTTATATGAATATTGCCAGAAGAATAATGGGCGAAGATATCGAAATCCCTGATTTTGAAGTTCCTCCGCCAACTTTTTTTGAAAAAGTTAAAAGTTTCTTTCTAGCAACAGCCAGTTCGTAGAGGGAGGGAGATAGATGAAATTACTTGACAAAAAATTAACAGAAAAAATCAACGATATGATAAACGATATAGTATCTACATGTAATAAAATACTATCTACAGACACGAAAATGGAATCAGCACCGACGTTTAACAGCAAGGACGATGCATGTAATAGGCTTAAACTCGTGCTTATGCATGACAGAAGCCAGCTTTCTCCGGTGCAAATGCAGCAAATGCGCGATGAGCTCGTGGAAGTTATTTCCCGCTACGTGGACATTGACAGGGATGCTCTTGATCTTTGTCTGGAAGCTGAATCAAACACAATTGCACTTGTTGCGAATATTCCCATAATTCAGCATACAAAAAGTTAATA
>DYOT01000150.1 GCA_020720345.1 Candidatus Caenarcanum sp. | reverse complement strand
TAAAAAACCTGCTACAGGCAATAAAAGAAATGCTCCAATAATTGTTAATATTATTCCTAAATTTACACGGTCATCTTTGGGGTAAATTATTGACAATTTTTCTTGTTTTGAATTTGTTAAAAATTGATTGATTTGATTTGCCACACTATATTGCTTGTTGCAATCCTTAGATAAGGGAATTAAATTTATCTCCAAACCGTTACTAAAAAGCAAGACTTTGCAGTTTGTGCCACTGTTATACTTACCATAACTTCTATATTTTTTAATAAAAGCGCTTGTTAATTGATTAAGGTTTATTGTTCTAATAAGTTTTTCATCACCTGTTATATTTATCGTTTTAATATGACAGGTTGAATTTGATCTGTTGCAATTAAAATTAATATCAACTGCCTGGAATATTCCAAAGAAACCAATCGTTAACAATAACAATCCGAGTATGCATGATGTATAAAGTACTATTTTGGTTTTTTCATCGTTTTTCATAAATTTTGCCTATAAAAATCTAAACTTTGCCTTAAATTTATACAATAATTGCCCTGCTATATCTAGCTTAAGGGCAAGACTTATCGCAAAATATGAAGCCAATGCCAGAGCGCTGCTGGTTACAAGATTTATTGCAAGAAATATTCTGCCTTCGCCCAGCACTTTACCAATTATAAAATGTGAGCAAATAGCCACTGCGCTCATTACAACTGTTGCAAGAGCCATTTTAAAAACAGCATTTCTTATCTGACCAAATTCAAGATTAATTTTCTTTCTGATAAGAAAAGCAAGCCATAACATGTTTATCCCTGCCATTACAGCAGTTGAAAGAGTAATCCCTGCCAGGCCAAAAGGCTTGGTAAATAGAAAATTCATTACAGCTTTTGCAAATATTGACATTATAGCTATTAAAAATGGGGTTTTAGTATCGTCAAAGGCATAAAAAATTCTGGTCAAAGTGTCTCGTGCCACATAAGGAAAAATGGAAAAAGATAGAAAAATCAAGGCCGAAGTAACCATTAACGTGTCGTTAGAATCAAACTGTCCTCTTTCAAACAGTAATTTTATTGCATCATGAGAAAAAATAACAATTATTGCAAAAATAGGAAAAGCTAGAAACCATAACGATTTTATGCCTTTATGAAAATAAAATTTTAGCCCTCCCCAATCGTTTTTCCCTATTAAATTTGAAAAAACGGGAAATAATGGCACAAGCATGGCTGTCATTATTATACCCACCGGAAATTGAAAGATTTTATTTGCATAACTTATTGCAGACCAAGTCCCTTCAGGAAGCTGAGAAGCAAAAAACATATCCACGTATATAGTGAGCTGTCCTATAGTGCAGCCAATTACCGCTGGAAATATGATTTCACCGATTTTTTTAATTTGAGGCATCTTTAAATCAAAATCAGGTAAATATTTAAACCCGATTTTAAAATAAGCCGGAAGCTGAATTAAAAGCTGGAGTACAGCTCCTGCAAGAGTTGACCAAGCAAGAATAAGACCGATTTTATCATGTTCCATTGTCAACAAAGCTGCTATAATTGCAAAACTTGCCATAGTAGGGCTTAAAGTCGTTAGCAGAAACCGATTATAAACATTTGAAATTCCGTATAAGATTCCTACGACTCCACCTATAAAGATTATAGGCGACATAATCTGTAGCTGTTGCGCCACCATAAGCTTAAGCTGGGCATTTCCGCCTGATATTATAAGACCGGCAACCGTATCAGAAAAGAAATAAATCAAAATTGTAAATAAAATAAAAACAATTCCGGTTAAGTTTATAAAGGTATTTAAGGCTTTTTCGGACTCTCTTGCAGGCTTGGAAAGAGAGAGATCCTCCTTTGAAAAGGTTGAAACAGTAACTGTATGAAATGGTCCCCCTACCCCGCCAAGCAATATAAGCGCCAATGCCGGAACCTGATAGGCGTAAAAATAAGCATCACTCGCCATCGAAGCGCCATAAGACTGGGCAATAACCACATCTCGCCAAAATCCTACAGCTTTGCTGACTATAGTAACAACTGCAATAAGCCATGCAACCTTAAAAATATCTTTATTACTCATCAGTTTTAAAAACTTCCACCCATACTTTTATGCTTTTATTATTTTGTTCCAGCGGATAAAAAACCATTTCATTTAATTCTTTTTTAATATAACTATCAAGAGGCATCCTGATTTTACCTCTGGGAAGATATTTTTTCGTCAAAATAATCTTATTTGAATTTATCATAAAATTAAATTTTTCGACTGCCTGCATATTATCAATGAGAAGGTCGGCTTTTCCGGTTGGAGAGAAAAATTTCTCTTTTATGGGCTGCTTGATTTGGGAATTTATAAATACAGGTCTTGTGCCTATTGAAATACCGTCATAATAATGCTTGAGAATCTGATCGAAAGTATAGCCGTTTTTAGACATATAACCCGCGCCATACTGGCTCATTCCGACACCATGCCCTAAGCCGCCGCCAAAAGCTCCAACATTAATAAGATTTTCATTTTCATCGTAAGTGGGGACAAACACCACATTGGCACTGGGCAAGGCTTTGCCCATATTTGTAAAAATCCTTCTTATAACGAGTTCTTTTTTTATAGACCAACAGCCGTTTTCTGCCGTTATAAAAACTTCAATTATCTTACCGGAAACCCCTCTTGAAAGCACTTCTATCTTTTTTATCCTGCCAATATCGGTGTTTTTCTCAAATTTCGGGTTAATTAAGTCGGAATTTGAATATTTATTCAAACCTGCATTGAGTTCTTTTCTTAATTCTTGTTCAGTCCAGCTTCTTTGCCACCTGAAATAGCCCGAAGCATTATCAAACGTTTCAGGAACAGAAGTATAAAATGCTTTTGCCTCTTCTTCGCAGCTTAAACAGGGAATTCCTTCGATATCAGGCTTTCCTTTCAAATACGGCAACGGATTAGCAGGGAATTTTTTGCTGCCCATCTCGGAAAACGCATTTTCATAACTTTCCGTATAGCCTCCGGCAGTTGAACTGTACAAAGCAAGAATCATATCTCCCTCATAAAGACCCAAAAGACCTGATGTTTCTAATACAGCCTTATCAGAAAGAGGTTTTTCTGTGTTTACTCCAAAATAAACCTGCGCCTGCACTGAATCACATAAGTCAAAAATTGAATTTTCCTTAACTCTTGGTCTTAACGCATAGTTTCTTGCAGCGACTGCCTGTGCTTTTAATGCTTCCAGTCCAAAAGAAACAGGAAGCTCATTAGGGACAACCCCTTTTAAATATTCTTCAAGGGAAAGTATATTTATAATAGAAAATTTGTCAGTTTTTCCGGGAGTTCTTGTTATTTCAAAAATTCCCCTGTAAGCTGCGGGCTTGCCTCCCCTTTTTAATCCTTGAATTTGCAGGAAGAACCCTGTTTCAGGTTTTATTTCAACAGTTCCGCTTATATTTTCTGCAATTATTTTATCGTTTTGACTTATTAAAAAAGCATTATTTTTTATTTCAACTTTTATTAAATCTTTAGGCAAAGCTTTTATAATATTTATATTCGAGCTTTTATCAGTTATTGTTAAGTTTCCGTCGGAAGTGATGATTATTTCCTTATATTCAAGCGAACTAAAATCATTTGTGCTTATGCCAACTTTTATTAAATCATTTATTTCAGATGGCAAACATTGATTTACAGGCTGTGCAAAAGATTTTCTTAATCCGAAAATAATTAAAATAAGTAAAATCGAAATTATTAAAAATTTTGTTTTCATTTTTCCTCCCGCCAGTTTTTATTTTATGCCAGAATGAGTTAGTTTTCAAGAAAACAGCACCTCCTTC
>DYOT01000149.1 GCA_020720345.1 Candidatus Caenarcanum sp. | reverse complement strand
TATACCGTTTTTTATATTATACCTGAATTGCTTGCATACTCAACATAAAGTGGTAATTAATAATTTTCTTCTATAAACTGTTTTAAATATTTTAATGAAGATCCGGCTGCAAAAATTTTAATTTCTTTTCTTTCCATTTCAGAATTCGCATTAATTTTATGAACTTCTGTTTTTTTACCGTTTGAAATTCCTATATAAATAAGTCCTACAGGCTTTGCCGGTGTTGCCCCCGTAGGTCCTGCAATGCCTGTAATTCCTATCCCAATATCAGCTTCTGCAACTTTTCTTGTACCCTCAGCCATAGCAGCTGCGTTTTGTTCGCTGACAGCTCCGTAAGTTTTTAATAGTTCTTCCTGCACACCCAGTATTTTAATTTTTGCCTCGTTGGAATATGTTACAAAATTAAGCTTTATGTATGCAGAACTCCCTGAAACATCAGTTAATATTGAACTAACAAGTCCTCCTGTGCAAGATTCTGCTACAGAAAGGGTTAGGCTTTTTTCAAGCAGGATTTTTCCTATAATTTCTTCTATTTTTTTAGTAGACATTTAAAAAAGACTTGTAAAAGTTCGTTGTCTTAAATAATATAACATCAGTCAGACATAATTAATATAATTCTGAAAAGCAAAAATTTAATAATTAATGCTGCAGCGATGCTGTTTTTAATAGCTTATTGAGATATAAAAATTACATGATTAAAAATGATGTTTTAAATGTTATCAGGTCTTTCGGGCTTGTGTTTGGTGATATTGGAACAAGTCCTATATATACTTTAACTGTTATTTTTCTCTTATTACAACCGACAATTCCGAATGTAATGGGGATTTTATCCCTAATATTCTGGACGCTTACAATTCTTGTAACGATAGAGTATGCATGGCTTGCAATAAGCCTGGGAGAAAAAGGTGAAGGCGGCGAAATAGTATTAAGGGAAATACTTCTACCCCTATTAAAATCTTCAAGACAAGCATTTTTTATTACGTTGCTAACGTTTTTGGGTTTGTCATTACTGGTAGGAGACGGAGTAATTACTCCTGCAATAAGTATTTTATCTGCTGTAGAGGGTATAAGGCTTATCCCTGGCTTTGCTGATACCAATCAAATGGTCGTAATAGTAATTTCTGCCATTATTGCGATTACATTATTTTCATTTCAAAGTAAAGGAGCCGGCAAAGTAACAAAAGCATTTGGTCCGATTATGCTGATTTGGTTTTTATGCCTTTTAATATCAGGTATAGTTTCAATTTTTGCCTTTCCTGAAGTTTTAAAAGCTGTGAATCCTTATTACGCGTTTAAGTTCTTATGCACTAACGGGCTTTTAGGATTTTTTGTACTTTCTGAAGTAATCCTGTGTTCAACAGGCGGCGAGGCAATTTTTGCAGATATGGGACATTTGGGGAAAAAGCCGATTTTGCAGGCATGGTCAATAGTATTTTTTGTTCTAATCCTTAATTATTTTGGACAGGGGGCTTTTCTGGTACAACATACTGACGCAAAAAATATTTTATTTGAAATGGTTTATACTCAGGCACACTTTTTATATATCCCATTCCTTTTATTAAGTATTATAGCAACAGTTATTGCATCACAGGCTATGATAAGCGCAATGTTTTCAATTGTTTATCAGGGAATTAATACAAGAATTTTACCTATGTTTAAAGTTGACTACACTTCAGAAGAAATGCGGTCTCAAATCTATATTCCTGTGGTGAACTGGTTTTTATTAACGTTTGTTTTAATTGTAATGTTTAACTTCAAAAAATCTGCTAATCTGGCTGCTGCATATGGTTTTGCTGTTACAGGAAGTATGCTTATAACAGGAATAATAATGAGTAGCATTTTCTGGATTAGAAAACATTATATAAAGTTTTCATTTGCGCTTCTTGTAATTATAGTCGACCTTGTATTCTTTGCCGCAAACATGTTTAAAATACCTCATGGCGGCTATTGGTCAATAATCATTGCATCAATACCTCTGGTTGTTATTTTAGTTTACACTCAGGGGCAAAAAAGACTTTACAGCCGGCTGCATCCCACTCCACTCGACAAGTTTCTTATTAAATTTAATGAACTTTATAGTGATGAACATAGAATCACAGGAACAGCATTATTTTTTGTAAGAGATGTAAGCAGGATACCACCCTATATATACAACACAATATGTGCAAACAATATTATTTATCAAGATAATATACTTGTGTCAATCAATATTACTGACCAGCCTTTCGGAACAGAAAGTCATTTCGATGAAGATATTACTCAAGGATTAAGAAGATTTGAAATTCAGGCAGGATATATGGAAGTCATTGAAATCGAGAAAATACTTCATAATGCCGGAATTCAGGATAAAGTCATATTTTACGGTATGGAAGAAATTATGACAGACAATATTATCTGGAAAATTTTTGTATTAATAAAGAAAATTACTCCTTCTTTTGTTAATTTTTATTCGATTCCTTCAAGAAAGCTTCACGGTGTTGTTACAAGGGTTAAAATTTAGAAGCCGTCTGGTTAAAAATTAAATAACCAATCTTAAAAATTTTAAAAACTTCTTAACAAAACTTAAAATTAGCCGCATAAAAAGCAATTTTCGAAATTGAGCTGTTTTTATATATATACGGGAAGAGTAAAATTGCATGGAAATGCGGAAGGAAGTTTGGGATGGCAACAGAAAGTGTGCAAAATTCTACACAGAATTGTAATGGCTCGGCTACGTCTAATGTTGTGTCAAATTATGCCGGACAAAGAAAATTTGTAGATTATCCTGATTTATCTAAATCATCAATAATGGGAAATAAAACTTTTTTGAATTCGTCTCTTACTCACATATATGGACAAATGGCACATAATCCCAGACTTATGGAAGCTCATAAGCGTGAAATTGCACAAAAGGGACGCAATTATGAAAATATAAACATAACAGATGACGATAAAAAAAATCTTATACCCATTGCTCACAGACTGGGCGAATACAGAATTATGGGATGGAGAGCACAAAAAAGTGACGAAGTAACAGAAACACTAAAAATGCTATATGAAGAAGGAAATGGCATCGCAGAGTATATGACATACTGTGCCACAAACGGAGGCGAACAGGACTACAAAAAAGGTCTTAAAAATCCTAACGCACCTATTTCTTTTCAAAATTTGAAAAATCCTCTTTTAATGGCAAAACATTTTCAGGATCTTTCCTTTGGAAGAACCCCTGATGCAAATGAAGATATAAATTTATTGTCTGATATGGCAATTAAATCAAAAAATCCTGCTCTGGCAGCATGTTTATTAGAAGCTACAAAAGATAGCAAAACTACATTTATAGGATCTGACAAAAAAACAGCTCAAAAGCTTCTTGTCGATTCAAGAAACATGTTTGACAACGAAAAAGATTATTATGACTTTATTAGCAGGGTTGATGAAGCTTATCAGAAATTATTCAAGGGAGAATCCCTTGATAAATATGTAGAAGACCACTACAAGCCTATGTGGAAAAGATGTGCGCCGGCTGTTGGTGTAGCTGGTGGTGTTATAGCTGGTACTGCCCTAGCAGTAGCTGGAATTATAAGCGCACCTGTAAGCTTAACTGCTCTAGCAGGAGCAGCAGTATTCGGATTAGGCGGTAAAGCAATATATTCAATGAAATGGTTTGGCAAAAGCGAAGAAGGCGAAAAAATATATTCTGATATTAGTAAAGCAAGAATCAAAGATCATAAAAATGAAAATCCTCAAAAATACATGGGATTTGGAGGATTAAGCACAAGAAGAATGACCGCCTCAGCTACATACTAAAGAATCACACAGGCTTTAT
>DYOT01000004.1:21155-22662 GCA_020720345.1 Candidatus Caenarcanum sp. | reverse complement strand
AAATCCACAAAACGCATTCTAAAATATAATCATTTTCAGTGTAATTTATTTTTATCATGTTATCATCAATTTTTTCAACAGAAATTTCCGGTTTTATAAAATTTTTGCCTTTGACTATCTGGCGTTTTGCTTCAATAACCGCAACTTCAGAATTATTTCCCTGTTTTAATTCAAGGAAATATTTTTCACCCTGATATTTTGAATTTACAAGATAAAACCCCTGTTTTATTTGTTTATTCTCATAATAAACATCAAAAGGTAAAGTTAGCAGCGGATCGCTGGAAGAAGGGATATCAAGCATCGGGGGTTCTTTTTCAGGAGCGTTTTTTTTGTTTTTTTTATCCTTTTTCTTTGATTTTTTATTGAGGTTTTTTCTTGTTTCTATAGCTTTTTGAAATTCAGGATTGGTTATAATTTTTCCAAAATCAGAATTGTTCTGATAATCTTTCATTAGAGTTCCCCAATCATCAGTTTCATCTGCAAGCACAGAAGAATAAATCATAAAAGAAAATATGATTGTGAAAATTATTGAAAGAAGTTTTTTCATTCTGCAAAAACTTCTTTATTAATCCTGTTTAGCATAAGTAAAAGTCTTCTGTCCACATCATATTCGCTAATTTCAAGATTTTCGCCAATTTCTTTATTGCTTAAGCCTTTTATATATCTGAATTCAAATATATTTTTATCCATTTTATCAATTATTTCTTTAATTTGATTTATTTTATCCTCGGTTAAAGAATTTTTTTCATCGGAATTATCTTTTGAAGAAAAGTCATAGCTTATTGAAATATCTTCATTGTCATTAAATTCGCAGACAGAATTTTTTATTATTTCCATCATTACGGAATTTATTACTCTTTTCAGATAAGGTTTTACGCTATTGCGCTCTTTAGGGCTGGTAACAAGATTATAAGCCCGTCTTATTGTTTCGTCGCAAAACTCTTGCATCAAAAATTCGTTTTTTTTGTAAGCAGGAGTTTCTTTAATGATGCTTTCTATAAATTCTTTTTGTTCAGGAGTGATTTGCATACTTGTTTTATTCCCGGTTAAAAAGTAATAATAAGTTTTGCTGTTATTTTGTCTTTTTTTACATCAATTTTGGGCAGGTGCGTAAATTGAAGGGTTGCTTTAAACGTATCAAGGCAGATTTTATCTATTTCATCAGAGCCGCTGGTTTCAATCACTTTTGTTTCCTTAAGATTGCCGTTTAAATCCATTTCTGTTTTAAGTACCAGCCTGTTGTTTATGGCGCTTTCGGCAGAACTGGCAAGAGATCTTGACAGAGCGCTTTTTAAAGCCTGACCTGTTACCAGAATATAATTTCTGAAAATAATATTCTGTGCCATATCTGAGCTGACTTCCCATGAAACATTTCTAATATCCACTTCATAAGTACGCCTTGTAAAGGCGTCTGCCAGAACCGCATTTAAATCTTTTCTGGATGGAGGTTTTATTGCCGATTCAGCCTCTTTTGGGGCAGGCGGTAATTCTTCAGGTCGAGGCTCAG
>DYOT01000004.1:0-21055 GCA_020720345.1 Candidatus Caenarcanum sp. | reverse complement strand
ATTGCCGATTCAGCCTCTTTTGGGGCAGGCGGTAATTCTTCAGGTCGAGGCTCAGTCTGTTTTTCGGGTTTTGCCTGATTGCCTGAAGGCTTGTTTATATTTGAAATCGGCGGCATAGTGTTTGGATTATTAATTACAGGAAGATTAGGGATTGGCGCAGGTTTGTTGTATATCCATAAACCTATTGCAATGCTTGCTATAACTCCTGCTACAGCAATTCCCGGAACCAGTTTTTTAATTAATTCTAAGCCCGCTTTGCCTTTTTTTGAAACTTCCTCTTCTTCTTCAATAGTGTCAAACTCAGTTGGAATACTGTTTTCGTCTGTATTCAGTTCGATACCCTGATATTCTTCAGGGACGCTTTTATTATCATCATACATATCGTTGAGAATATCTTCATTGGCTTCTGATATGTTATTTTCATTGTCATTAAAAGCCTTTACAAGATTAAACTCGGGTTCATCTTCTGTTTCTGTTTCAGAGTTAGTATCTCCAAAATTCATTTCATCAACATAATCTACGACTTCAAGATCATCAAGATATGCAAACATCTCATCTTCTTTTGAAGTATTTATTGTCTCAATCTCAACAAATGAGTCCTGAACGGAGCTTTCATCAGAAAATGGAGTTTCTTCTATAGCAGGGCTGTCTTCTTCAAGAATATTTTCTTCAAAAGAAAGATTGTCAGCGGAAAAGTTTTCTATGAAAGTGTCATTAATTGAAGCATCAGCATCATAAAAATCTTCAATCAAAATAGAATCATTGGAAATATTATCAAAATCTATTATGGAATCGCCAATCTCGGCAGTTGCTTCATTAATTATGCCTGTACTGTCAATTTCAAAGAAATTTTCCGGGTCATCTTCATTATTAGCAGAAAACATATCGGTCATTTCAGGATTTACAAAGAAATCTGATGCTAAACAGGAATTTTCGTTATCAAATTCAAATATTTCTTGCTCTATATTATTTTCAAAGTTAATATCATCTGTTATTTGTTCTGCTTCTTCAATTTCTTTAAGGCTTTCAAGCTCATCAAGGACAGAGATGTAATCTTCATAGTCTTCATACTCCTGATAATTTTCGAGAGAATCAAGGCTATCAAAATTTTCAGTATTATTAAATATATCGAGCTTTGCATAATCATCTTCCGCATTTATTTCGACTTCCTCTGCTCTCAGCAAGGGGTCATTTGCAAAAAGTCGCAAAGTATAATCTTCTTCCTCGCAAAATTTGCTTCCGTTATTTTTTAAAATATTATCGAGGTTGACAATATTATTAAATTCCTTACTGCATTCGGAACAGAATGCAATATGTTTTGAGAAAAATTCTTTGTCGGAAGAAGAAATCCTGTTTTCCATATACTGGAAAAACAATTCCCTTGTTCTTTCCTGATCCAGAGATGAATGTGTATTTTTAATTTTGCCTGAAGAAATAATGGTTTGTTTAAGCTCATCTATTGATTTGAGTTCGTTTAAATCAATAGCAATATGCTTATTAGTGCCTTTTTTGCTGTCAATATGCCTTGCCTCTATAAATCCTGCCAGTTCTGCCGTATTTACTTCCGACCCTATTCCTATTGCCACATAAATATCAGCCTGATTTTCGCTGTAAAAATGATTTCTTGAGATAAATATATGTTGACAATCACTATCAACAAAGGTTCTTATAGCAATTTTAACGTTATTTTTCGCTGTTATATGTACTATATTAAAATCTTTAAACAGTAATAAGCCTGAATGATAATTATTTTCGGAAACAAGTTCTATTTCCTGCTCTTTTAAATATTCACTTAAAACTTTTGTAGCAACCAGAGATACAAAAGCTTTTTTTTGTATCGATAAGTCGTTTAGATTCGATACGGCAGCTTTTGCTTGTATTTTATCCTGGTTTTTTATTTCTGTGGCAATCGCCTTAGGCATATCCCAAGTCCCATATTACAGCGCTATTATAAACAAATATATTTTCAGGCACTTACTATTTTAATGATTTAAAAGGCAAAAGTAATCATTGATTTGGTGGAATTTAGGCTCGTGAATAAAATCCATTGATTCTGCTGATAATGTTATGATATATTTATAGTCCCACGTGTATCAAGGGAAAAACTCAGGAGTTGGATTTTGTGTAGAATAGGCGCTATTAAGTCTAAAAACTATATGCACCCATCAAAAGCATTATTATTAATGCGTTCTCAGCAAAAAGGGCACGATAATTCCGGTTTTGCGATGGTTATGCAGGATCTCGGCGGCATTTTTGAAGATTATAAAGATTTACCTATCCTTTCTATGGCATGTACAGATGAAGGACTGAATATTGCTGATAATATTCTGGCGGAAGAAGGGTTTCTCAGGGTTATGCAGTGGTGCCCGGAAACAAATCCCGATCCTAAGCTCATAATTGAAACTATGCCTCATTATTTATTTCAGGTATTACAGTATCCGAAAGCTTTTAAATATGCTACACCTGAAGAAAAAGAAGATTTGCTTATTAATACAAGATTAAGACTGAGGAAAGCGCTCGAAGTTGACGAAGAGGGTTATGTATATTCTTTCTGGCCTGATGTAATTACACTTAAGGAAATAGGCGACCCGAAAGACATCGGGACTTATTTTGGACTGTGGAAAGAATCAAAGGATTTTGCCGCAAAAATTATTACCGCCCAGTGTAGGCAGAATACAAATTATGATATTGTCAGATATGCCGCTCACCCTTTCTTTTTGCAGGGTTATACTTCTCTGGCAAACGGAGAAAATACTTTTTATGAAAAAAATAAGCTTTTTCAGAAAAAACTTTATAAAGGCTATGTAGGATTTGAATCAGATTCCCAGTGTTTTCTGTATACACTGCATTATTTAAATAAAGTTTTGAAATGGCCTCTGCATTATTATAAGCACATAATCACGCCGCTTCCTTATGATGAAATACTTAATAGAAAAGATGAAAAGATATTACTGAAAATAAAGGAATCTCTTGCCCATCTGGAAATAAACGGACCTAATACAATTATCAGCACTATGCCTGACGGGACTGTTTTTACCTGTTGTGATTCCAAAAAATTGCGACCTGTTGTTATAGGAAGTACAGATGAAACAGTCGTTATAACTTCTGAAGTTACCGGTATTAATGAAATTTTGCCGGAAAGAAACTGGGAAGAAGATATTTATCCTCATGAAAGAGAAACCGTTGTAATAAATAACGATATGAAAATTGAAAGATGGCAGCAATGAAAGTAAACGAGCTTGGTAAAGATGATTTGCTGTGGCAAATTGAATATAATTCTGACAGATGCACCTTTTGCGGAAAATGTACGGCAGCTTGTCCTTTTGATGCAATAGAAGCGTCTGTTGAAAAAAGAAGAAAAGTTATAAGTGAAGGACCAACTCCGACACCAAAGATAAATTTCCAGACTGTACCTGTAATCAAGCAAAATATTGATATACAAAATTTTTGCAGGGGCTGCGGAATTTGTGAAAAAGTATGCCCTAACGAAGCAATAAGACCTGTTAAAAATCCCGATGAAAGATTTGCGATGAAAGTAAGGTCGTATACAGGTAATTCTTTTACAAGAGGCGGAAGAAATAACCTTAATACAAATGAAAGAGCTTTTGACAAGATTCAAATCGGACGTATTTCACAAATGACAGACCCTTCGCTTGATGCGCAAAGGCATACTTTTGAAATGCTTGCGCCATTCGGGAGAATTCTTCCTCCTCAACAGATTCCCCTGCATATGGTTGACGGGAAACTTGAACTTGAAGATAATTTGCCGCCTGTAAGATGGATTTATCCTATAATAATTGGAGATATGTCAATAGGCGCGCTTTCCGGCAGAATGTGGGAAGCTCTTGCAATTGCGACAGCATATCTTAATGAAGAAGCAGGGATTCCAATCCGTATGTGCTCAGGAGAAGGAGGGATGCCGGTCAGGCTTCTCAAATCCAGATATTTAAAGTATATGATTCTTCAGATTGCTTCAGGGCATTTTGGCTGGAACAGAATTATAAACACCATGCCTGATATGGTGGAAGACCCGGCAGGGATTATTATTAAAATAGGACAGGGCGCAAAACCCGGAGACGGCGGACTTTTGCAGGCAAAGAAAGTGGCACAGCATATTCAGGAAATCAGAGGTGTGCCAAAGACTGATTTATTAAGCCCTCCAAACCATCAGGGGCTTTACTCAATTGAGGAAAGCGTCCAGAAGATGTTCCTTTCTTTAAATGCGGCGTTTAAATTTAAAGTCCCCGTCGCAATTAAGGTTTCAGCCAGTGTAACCAGTGTTTCCGTTTATAATAATCTTTTAAGAGACCCTTATAACATAGTGGGCGGATTTTTCCTCGATGGAATTTATGGAGGAACAGGCGCTGCACATGAAATTTCACTTAATCATACCGGACACCCTGTACTGTCCAAGCTTAGAGATTGTTATCTTGCGGCTGTCCATCAGGGCAAGCAGGGACAAATTCCTCTCTGGGCAGCCGGAGGAATGGGAATGACAGGAAATCTTGCCGCTGATGCCTTTAAAGCAATTTGCCTTGGCGCAAACGGTGTTTTTACGGGAAAGCTTATGCTTCAGATAGCAGGCTGTGTCGGCAACGACCATGGAAAATGTAACGCATGCAATACAGGGCTTTGTCCTGTGGGAATCTGCACGCAGAACCCCGTCCTTGTGAAGCGTCTGGATATAGATAAAGTTGCTGAAAACATTGTTAATTATTTTATAGCAACAGATCAGGAAATTAAAAAGCTTATGGCTCCTATTGGTAATAGTTCTTTACCTGTAGGACGTTCTGATGCTCTTGTTTCTATTGACAGCAGTATTGCCGAGAAGCTTCAAATTCAATACGCTTGCTAATTAAACTTCTGTTTTAGATTCTTGATGAGAAAGATTGTCTGATTCTTCAGCAATTTTTATAGGTATTATAAATCCGAAAGTACTGCCTTCATTAAGTTTGCTTTGAACAAACACTTTTCCGCCATGATGCTTTTCTATTGAAACTTTTACCAGATGAAGCCCTAAGCCGGTGCCTTTTACTGAATGAACTTTTGTTTCTATCCTGTAGAATCTGTCAAAAACTTTTTCCAGATGCTCTTCAGCAATTCCAATGCCGTTGTCTTCAATGGAAACCTGTAAATAATCACCGGTACGGTCAAATTCCACCCTTATTTTAATACGGCTGTTTTTGTGAGAATACTTGATAGAATTAGAAATAAGGTTTTTAAGCACTCTTTCCATGCTTTCCGGGTTCAGCATTATTTTTGGAATATCAGGCTCTACTATCACAGAAAAAGCAATTTCTTTTTCCTCGGCAAGTACTCTCATTGACTTCAATGTAATATCTATAACCGGTTCTATGTCGCATAAAGTTTTTTCCAACTGGATATCAGGAGATTCCAGCTTTGAAAAATCAAGAATATCGTTGACCATGTTGTTTAATCTATCGGATTCATGATTTATTATTGAGAGAAAGTCCATCTTTGTCTTCTCATCAAGTTTATCAGCGCAGTTATAAAGAGTATCTACGTAGGTTCTAAGGATTGTAACAGGAGTTCTTAACTCGTGGCTTACGTTTGAAATAAAAGAATTCTTGAGCTTATCAATCTCTGCTTCTTTAGTAATATCATGAAGTATGACAATATAGCCTATATATTCCTCATGGATGGTAAATATCGGTGAAATAACTGTTTTTATAATCCTACTATTCATTTTTATCTGGCATTCAAGATTTGTCAGATTACTGTCTTCATAAGGCACGTCCTTAAAATCCATGATTTTTTTCTTGAAGCATAATTCTCCGTTTGTATCATAATAATTTGTTATTTTTGTGTTTAAAATCTCTTTTGTATTAGCATCAAGCATTTTAAGGGCGGCATTATTTACGAGTATAATCTGGTCGGAATTATCACAGACCACTACGCCATTTGCAATACTCATCAATACTGCTTCCAGCTTGTTTTTTTCATAAGTAAGCTGATCAATGTTTTTTTCTTCGTAATTTCTTAGCCTTGTGGACATTGTATTAAAAGATTCAAAAAGCTGTTTTATATCTCCCCAAAGATCTCTTGAAGTGATTTTATAACCAAATTCTCCTGATGAAATTCTTTTTACACCGTCAGCAAGAAGCTGTATCTGCCTTGTTATAAGCAAAGTATTCAGAAAAACAGCCGCAATTGACAAAATCCACGCAATTGTAAAAATTATAATCATCAGGTTTCTTGTGGCTTTTCCGACTATATTCATTGTATAGCCGGTCAACCCCACTTGTAGAGAACCTATTATAGTTTTAGAGCTTATATTTTTTATTACAAGAGGCTGGCTTACTTCCATAGAAGGGTTTTTGTCGTCTTCAAAAAGGGAATTCGATTCCTTGCTTGAATAAATAACTTTTCCCTGAGAGTCTTTGTATATTATATAAGCAATATCTTCACTATTATTTATTATTTGCTTTGTGTGATCCTGAAGTTTTTGAATGGATTTGGAGTCGATAAAGTTTGAGCTTTCTATGGAAAGTGTTTTTGCAAGCATTGAACCAAAATTATAATAACTGTCGAGAATTGTTTTTTGTGTATTATTTATGACAAGCCAGGCTGTTATTACAATAAAGACAGAACTCAAAAGGGAGCCAAAAATAATAAGCCTGTTCTGCGAACTCAAATGTGAAAAATCCGGTTTTTTTTCTTCTTTATCAATGTATTTTGTTACATCGTACATTTTTACGGATTTTCTCCTATCTACTGCAAATTAGCAAGAATTGAGTTACTGACAGATTTTAATGTTGCAAAAACCCCTTGTCCCTTGACAGCAACAGCTTCAAAACTGGTGTATCCTGACTTGTTGATATCGTTTTCCAGCTCCTCAAAAGTCAAAGTATTCTCCAAATCTCTTTTATTATACTGTAAAACAATAGGAATATTATTTAAATTAAGATTATAGTCCTCTAAATTTTTAATCATATTATTAAAACTTTGTATGTTATTCTGACGCTCATCTCTGGAAGAATTTGCGACAAAAACAATGCCATCAACACCGTTCAGAATAATTTTTCTTGCTGCATTATATTGCATCTGCCCCGGTGCGGTATAAAGATTTAATGTTGCGTTAAAATTCTTTACATTTCCAAGATTTACAGATAAAAAGTCAAAGAAAAGCGTTCTTTCATCTAAACCCTCAAGACAGGTCATTTCCGATCTGATTGCAGAATCCAGGGTATTATAAATATATATCAGATTGCTTGTTTTCCCGCTCTCTCCTGTTCCGTAATAAACAATTTTACAGGCAAGCTTGCGATCAGCGTAATTAACAAGAACCACTATATCCTACTCTTCTTTTTTATTGTCCGACAATATCTTTAACTTTTTTACTAATTTAATTATCCACAAAACTTGGGTTTTGGACAAGATGATGAATTTTAAAGATTTTTATGCTAAAGTTCATTTTCCGAAATGCAGGCTATTTGCATAAAATGCTTTAACAGTCCTAATTTAAGGGGTTGATTTTTATGGACAGGTACAGAAATTCTTTCAATGCAAGCTGATTTTCCGTATATAAAATGACTTCCGTTTATTCGTAACAAATTCCAGCCTTTTTGCTCCAAAATTTTCGCAAAATCTTTACCTGAAATTGACTTCATACAGCAATCTCTATAATTTTTTTATTTTTAAAATCAATTTCCTGTATATCAACTGACAAACAACCTTCTACAGCTTCATATAGATTTTGCAAAAGCTCTTCAAAAGTTTCTCCCTGCGTTGCGCAGCCTTTTATAGCTGGAACTTCTGCCCAATATCCGCCTTCTTCTGCTTCATGAATTACAACTTTTAATTTCATATAACAATATTCTCCAATTTTAATAAAATTATTATAACCTGATTTTATATTATTTTTAAGGCTGGTTAATCTATAAACTGTTTATTGGCATCAACGAATCCGCCCTGTTTTAAAAAGCCTATTATGGCATAAGCGGCGCTTCTTTGGAGTTTTGTAGGAGCTTGCCGTATAAGTTCAACAGCTTCTGAAAGAATAGGATCAAGATCATACCAGCGTCTTCGCTGGAAATTATTGTGCTCATGGAAAAACCATTCTATAGGCTTGTTATAAAAATCGGCAAGTTTTTTAAGTTCAAAAACATCAACTTTTCTTACACCGGCTTCCATTACCGAAATTGCGGAAATAGGAAGGTTTAAATATTTGGCAACGTGTTCCTGTTTTAATCCAGCTTCAATTCTTGCTTTGCGTAGCTTCTGGCAGAATTTTTTTCTATCCATATATTTAACTCCTTTTTAAAATCCTATCCATTTATTATTATATTATAAAACAACTTTCCGAAAATCGGAAATTTTTTACAATTTATTTTACAAAAAGTTAATATTTTAATTGAAAGTTAAAGAATATTGGAAAGATTTAATCCGTTTGCCTCCAGGGCTCTGTTTAGACGCAGACAGGATTCGCATTTGCCGCAATGTTCTTTTTCGTCCGTATAACAGCTTCTTAGAAGATAAAGCGGCGCCTTAATTCCCAGGGCAATCTTTATAATTTCTATTTTATTTAAATTTATAAGCGGTGCAATAACTTTTGGCTTTACAAGCGTTGAATATTCAAAAGATTCATTGATTTTATCAATAAATTCCTGCGTATTGTCAGGGAAAGTCGTTCCTTCTTCTTTATTTGCCCCGAAAATAATATGAGAATAGTTATAACTATCGCAATAGCTTGCGGCAATATTTAAAAACAACCCGTTTCTATTGGGAACCCAGACATTTTTTGCGGAATTTTCAGTTAATACAGGATTGTCCAGTTCGTCAGATTTAAGCGCAGGCAGCGCTTGCTCTGTATTTACAAGCGAAGTTTGTGTTATTTCTTTTAGCCACGGTATTTCTATGATTTTATGTTCAATATTAAAGTATTCAGTAATTTTTTTTGATGATTCAATTTCTTTTTTTGCGGCTCTTTGTCCATAATCAAAAGTCAAAGCAAGGCTAATATTATATTTTTCGCCGGCATGGGCAAGACTTACAAGTGAATCAAGCCCGCCGGAAAGCAAAATAACAGATTTATTCATCGTCTTCCTCGTCGTCTTCTTCATCTTCAGTAAGTATTTCGTTAATTTCTTCCCTGCACCACTGGGGAAGATTATGCCTTTCCAACAGTCCTAACAAGTATTCTCCGCTTTCTATCAAGTAAAGGGCATTTATAGCAGATCTTGAAACATTCTCATCTTTATCATAAATCATTGGTTCAAGCAATGTCAGGATTATATCGTCTTCAATTTCACATAGGGCTTCTATAGCCCTGATTTTAATGTGTGGAGATTCATCAAAGAGAGCTTTTTTAAGTGCATCTATTCTTTTGTCTTTTTTGAAACCCAGTTTCCCTAACGTTTCAATAATTCTTTCTTTTAAAAATGTAAATTTATCTATAATTCCATTTTTTGTTTCAATAACACTTATCAAGGGTTCTACAGCCCTTTCATCTCCTATCATTGCAAGAGCTTTTACTGCTGATTCTCTTACATATACTGATTTTTCCTCTTCGTCTGTCGCAATATTTATCAGTGGAACAACTGCGTAAATGTTTCCTATTTTGCCCAAAGCTTCCGCCGCTGTGAGTCTTATCTTGTAGTATTCATGTTTGTCATTCATTACATACATAAGAGGAATGATAGCAGTATCATCTTTAAAGGTGCCAAGGATATTAGCTGTTGCGCACCTTACTTTTAAGTATTTGTCAAGGTCATCAGGCTTTTTATAATATGTCAGAATTTCTATGAGCGGTTCTACAGAAACTTTATGCTTATATTTCCCAATCATCTGAACTATATGAAGCAGAATTTCAGGGTTGATTTCCTTTCGTGCAAAAAAATTAAGGATTTCAACAGCTTCATGATCGGGATAATTGTTTAATTGTTTAAGCATTTTGATAGTTTTATCAGGAGCGCAGTCCTTTCCTATCAAAAAATCATCTGAAATTTTTTCCAGTTTTTCATTGTTTTTCTCGAGCATAACCACTAGAAACCGGAGATAACTTTGGGATACAAGATATTAGACTTAATTATATTTGAAAAATCAAAATAAAGCTCTTTTTTGAAAAAAGTTTTTACATTAAATCGGTATAAGTATAATTAATTAATCAAAATCTCGGCGATTTTAATATCCTCCAGAGTAGTAATTTTAATATTTTTATAACTGCCCATAATGACAGTTACAGGAATATTTAATTTTTCCATAAGAGCGCTGTCATCTGTATAATCCTGCCCCTGGAATTTCTCATGGGCATTTAAAATTTCATTAAATTTAAAAACCTGCGGGGTCTGGACATTCCAGAATTCAGAACGGTTTAAGGTTTCAATTATTTCACTTGTGTCTGGATTAACTTTTTTAATTGTGTCTTTTAGTGGAACGGCAACTATTGAAGCGCCTGTTTTAGCAGCAGTGTTTATTGAATTTTCTATGATTTCAGCAGAAATTAAAGGTCTTGCACCATCGTGAATTAAAATAAAATCAGGATTGTCTTTTTTTGCCTCGGTTAATCCTAAAAAAACGGACTCCTGACGGGTTTTCCCGCCTATAATAATATTTTTAACTTTGGAAATATTATATTTTTTTACCAGTTGTTCTATTTCCTCAATAATGTCTTCTGAAGTGCAGATTATTATACTGTTTATCCTGTTTACAGCAGAAATTTTTTTAAGGGTATGAACAATAACCGGCATGCCGGTCAGATTTTCCAGAAGTTTATTTTTTTTTGCGCTGTAACGTGTTCCTGAACCCGCCGCAGCTATTATGGCTGTAATTTTCATAAAAAATGCTTAAAAAGCTCCTTATTAATCAATTCTGCATCAATTTTTATTATTTTATTACCAAATTTAACATAAGGGCAGGGTAAATTGTCAGGAGAAACAACAACTCCTATTTTTTTCACAGGGATTTTAGAATCCACAAGCTTTTTGTATGATTGTTCCGAAACAGTTCCGACAAGTTCGTAATCTTCCCCGCCAAATAATATCCACTTAAATATTTCTTCTTCGTTTTTGGCTAAAAGAGATAAATCCTTATCGTAAGGAATATCATCAAAGTTTATACGCATTTCAACGTTGCTGAAAAGGCAAATTTTTGACAGGGCATCTGCCAGTCCGTCGCTTGCATCCATTAAAGCAGGGGTTTGAGCTATTTCAAGTATTTTTCTTCCTTCTTTTATCCTTGGAATGGGATTTACGTGAGCTTCGACAAATTTTAGTAAAGTGTCAGAGGCAAGATGGTTTTCCAAAATTTCAAAACCTGCACGGCTTGAGCCGAAATTGCCTGTTACAATCACATAATCCCCTGCTTTTGCATTTTTTCTGCCGGCAGGGATTAAACCGTTTCCAAAGCCCACAAGGCAAACGCTTATTGTAATCTGAAAAGATTTTGTTAAATCCCCGCCAACTACAAAAATCTCATATTCCCTGCAAATATCATGTACGCCTTTATAAAATTCTTCTATAAATGTTTTTTCTATATTTTCCGGCATGGAAAGTGAAATTAAGGCGTAAGCAGGAACCCCTCCGGCTGCCGCAATATCGCTTAAGTTTACCGCTATTGATTTTCTCCCCAGATAATATGGGGAAATTGTTGATTTTCTAAAGTGAATATCTTCTATAAGAGTATCCTGAGTAAGAATTAAATCTTTTTCAGCAATATAAGCCGTATCATCGCCAATAAAATCAGCAGATTCGGGCAAAGTTTTTTTAATAATTTCCAGAAAATAATCTTCTTTCATGAAGAAAATTTTACCAGAAAAAAGTTTTATCTGCTGGACATGGAGGATTTTTCAATGGCGGAGGCAAGTCTTTGTCTTGTTTTCCTGTCAAACCTTATTGCTACAGAACTATTTTCTGTACAGCTGACATTATAACCCTTTTGCGTTGTTATAAAAAAAGTTCCGGCGGGCGTTCCTTCTGCGCATCTTACAAATGCACCTTTTAGCCTTGTACATCCGATATCAGGGTCAATCCAGCCAGATATAAAACCACCTGTTGCGGCTGCTCCTACTGCAATAGCAAAAATAATTCCACCGCTAAAGCTTGTAGCTGTTCCCAGCGCAATTGAAGTGGCGGTACTTGCTACAACAACAGGTGTTCTCTGTAAAACACGTTTTTCTAAGGTTTTATAGCGAGTGTCAGTTATTCTTAATTTTATTTCATCTTTTTCAAGATTTACAAAGCTTGAATCGCTTTTTATGCTTGTGATTAAAACATCCACAAAAGCATCTGTCCTTAATAAAAGAGGCTTTTTGACTTTAATAACTTTTCCTTCTATTATACTGCCGTTAGAAATCACGATTTTGTTATCTAAATTCAAATCATCAAGTACTTTGAATATAAATATGTCGCCATGTTTTGCTGTTGCCGCATTTAAAACAGACAATGCACTGGTTTTAACAAAATCTTCTTCTGCAAGCGCACTTAATGGCAAAGTTTGAAGTAAAAAAACAGTCGTTAACAAAATTAGAAAAAGTTTTTTAAATTTCATAGCTGCAAAATCCTCGTTTTCTTTTAAGAGATTATTTGGATAAAAGAAGTAAAATTTTATTCACTGGTTTGTCATCAAAAAGAATATAAATTTGTGGCATAATTATGATGTAGGGTATAAACAAATATAAAAAATGGACACACATAAAAGCGAATATATTGTTGTAAGAGGCGCGAATTGCCATAATTTAAAAAATGTAAGCGTTTCAATCCCGAAAAACCAGATGGTGGTTTTTACCGGAGTCAGCGGCTCAGGGAAGAGCAGTCTTGCCTTTGACACAATTTTTGCTGAAGGTCAGAGACGTTATATTGAAAGTCTCAGCACTTATGCAAGGCAGTTTTTAGGACAGCTCGACAAGCCTGATGTGGAAAGCATAGAAGGCTTAAGTCCCGCAATTTCCATAGACCAGAAATCCACAAATAATAACCCCCGTTCCACGGTGGGAACGGTTACAGAAATTTATGACCATCTGAGGCTTCTCTATGCAAGAGTGGGAACGCCTCATTGTCCTGAATGTGAAAAGGAAATTAAGCCGCAAACCCTTGACCAGATTGTAAATAATATTCTTAAGCTCGAAGAAGGGACAAAAATTCAAATTTTATCACCGCTGATAAGAGGCAGGAAAGGTGAACATACAGGGCTTTTTAGTGAATTAAGGCAGGAAGGCTTTATCAGGGTAAAGGTTGACGGAGAAACTTACAATCTTGATGAAGATGAATTACAGCTTGCAAAAACAAAAAAACACGATATAGAAGTCATTGTAGACAGGATTATAGTTAAGGATTCCTCTCGCTCAAGAATTGCAGAAAGCGTTCAAACTGCTCTTAAAAAATCAGACGGACTTGTTTTTGTAGATTTAGAAAAAAAACGTATAGTTTATTCGGAAAAACTTGCCTGCTCAGAGTGTGAATTAAGTTTTGACGAGCTTTCTCCCAGGCTGTTCAGTTTTAACAGTCCTTTCGGTGCATGCCCCACTTGCAGCGGAATAGGCGCGCATCTTGAAATAAGCCCGAATCTTATAGTTCCTGATGAGAGAAAATCTATAAAACAGGGAACAATTTATCCATGGGCAAGAACAGGAAATCCATATTATATGGAAATTTTAACTTCTGTATGCAGACATTTTGAAATTGATATAGACGCTCCATGGGAAAATCTTTCTGAAGAACACAGGAAAATAATACTTTACGGAAGTCCTGAAAAAGTTCTGCTTTCTCACGCAGACTTTAAAAAGCTGCACCAGAAATCTTATTACGGAAAACATATAGGCATTATTCCATATCTTAAAAAACGTTATGATAGCTCAACTTCTGATCTGGTCAGAGCGGAAGTTGAAAAATACATGGATTCTATTCCCTGCCCTGATTGCAAGGGAACAAGACTTAAGCCGCTTGCTCTTGCGGTGAATATTAACGGAAAATCTATTGCTGATGTCAGTCTCATGTCGATTAGTGAGTGTCATGAGTTTATATCAGGGCTGTTTTTGATACTTTCAGAATACCAAATTTCAATAGTAAAAAAATTACTTGCAGAAATTAGGGAAAGGTTAAAATTCCTGCTTGACGTGGGTTTAAATTATTTAACACTTGCAAGAATGGCAGGAACACTTTCAGGAGGAGAGGCGCAGAGGATAAGATTGGCAACCCAGATAGGGTCAGGGCTTTCAGGCGTGCTTTATGTGCTTGATGAGCCTAGCATAGGACTTCATCAGCATAACAACCGGCAGCTTTTAAACACGCTTTTCAGGCTTAGGAATCTTGGAAACACTCTTATAGTAGTCGAACACGACGAGGAAATAATCAGAAACGCAGATTGGATAATTGATATAGGTCCGAAAGCCGGAACTCATGGCGGGGAAATCGTCGCTGAAGGTTCGCCAGCAGATTTGGAAGAAGTGCGGGAATCTCTTACAGGTCAATATTTAAGGGGTTCGAAATCAATAAAAATTCCTAAACAAAGAAGAGACGGCAACGGAAATTCAGTAAAAATTATAAATGCTCATAAAAACAATCTGAAAAACATAGATGTTGAAATACCGCTCGGCAAGATTGTTTCAATTACAGGTGTTAGCGGTTCCGGCAAGTCCTCGCTAATTTTTGACATTTTGCAGCCTTATGTAAGGCATTCGCTTGGAAGAAATGCCCCTAAGCCGCAGGGAGTAAGAGAAATTTTCGGGCTTGAGAATATTGACAAAATTATTGACATAGACCAGAGCCCGATAGGCAGAACGCCCAGAAGTAACCCTGCGACTTACACAGGGACTTTTGACCATATCAGGACGCTTTTCTCTCTCACCAACGAAGCAAAGACCAGGGGCTACGCTCCGGGAAGATTCAGCTTCAACGTCAAGGGAGGAAGGTGCGAAGCATGCTCCGGCGACGGCATAATTAAAATAGAAATGAACTTTCTTCCTGATGTCTACGTCCAGTGCGAAGTGTGCAGGGGCGCAAGGTACAACAGGGAAACCCTCGAGGTTAAATATAAAGGCAAATCAATTTCCGATGTGCTTGAAATGACCGTTGAGGAAGCTTATGAGTTTTTCAAAAACATCCCTAAAATTTCAAACAAACTCAAAACGCTTCATGAGGTCGGACTTGACTATGTAAAACTCGGACAGAGCGCAACTACTCTATCAGGAGGCGAGGCACAGCGTGTCAAACTTGCATCTGAGCTTAACAAACGCAGCACAGGCAGGACTCTTTATCTTATGGATGAGCCATCAGTCGGGCTTCACTGGCATGATTTGTCAAAACTTATTGATATTATGAATACACTTGCTGATTCCGGCAATACAATACTCATAATCGAGCACAACCTCGATATAATAAAAATTTCTGACTGGATAATTGATATGGGACCTGAGGGCGGAGATGCCGGAGGGACAATAATTGCGCAGGGAACTCCTGAACAAATTGCAGGCACAGAAAATTCTTATACCGGTGAGTATTTAAAGGGAATTTTGGCTAAAAAGGTTATATAATAAGTACACGTTTTAATTCGGATTCCTGTTTTCGGTAAAATACTATCATCATTAATTATCACGTTTCAAAAAATCCGAAAACAACTTTAAGTTGAGTATAACTTAAAGTTATTGCTCTTTATAATTGGTATTTTTGAAATATGCATGAGGATAAGTGAATTCTTCCCTGAATCCAAGCTTCCTGTACATTTTGAGCGCAGGGTAATTATCGGTTTCTACAGCTGCATTTAATTGATTAGCACCAATTTTTTGATCTGATAATGCTCTTATCACCGATACTACAGCTTCTTTAAGAATAAATTTGCCAAGACCTTTGTTTCTTATATTTTTTCTTACTGAAATCAATGGAACATTAGCTTTGGCTGGTGTTGCCATATTAACAAAGCAAACACCTTCCACAATGCCTTCTTTTACTAAAACTTTTGTTTCTGCGGCTAAAAAATGACCGAAGAAATTGCCGGTAATTTTTCTTATAACTTCTGCACAGCCTTCGGGGGTCAAAAATCTCGGGTCAAAATTAGCATCTTTGGAATTTTTAAATCCAAGATTTATTACTTCAACTGCGGAATCAAAATATTTTTCGTCCCAGGATTCTACTTTATATCCTTCAGGAAAATTGCCAACATCAGCTTTTTGGAGAACTTTATAAGCAATAGCGTCTGAAAAGTCAAATTTAACCATTGCCTGACCTACAAGCTGGAATTTTAACAGCGCAATATCTCTTGTAAATGTTTCCTGAAAACCTAAAAGCGGATAACTTATAACTTTCCAGTCGGTTCTGCCCTTTAAAGTTTCCAATAGTCCTTCAAGAAGAGCCAGTCTTTTTTTATTGAGTTCTTTTCTGTCAGGTATATGAATTATGTTTAATTCTATTGCTTTGTGATCTTCGAATACGTAAATAAGAACACCCTGAGGAACAGAGTCTTCAAATAAAGCAATTCCGTGAATTTTTCCTGCTTCAAGAGTGTCTTTAAAAGAATAATAATCGAGCGGTTCTATTTCATACCTGTAATCTTTTGTAGCTTTTAGCCTGAAATCCTCATAAATTGACTTTATCTGGTCTATGTTACTGCTTGTCAGTGCTTCTGTCTTGTAGAGCATTTGCTGCATTTCCGTATTCTCTCATTTTTTGTAAGTAAAATATAAAATCATTCTACTATATGAACTATTAATGCCGCAATATATTAACAATATGATTTATAAAGAAATTTTGTAAAATTCTTCTATAATTAACTCCTGAATGATTTCAAGAGAAAATTCCCTGCCCTTTATTTTTTTGACTGAAGTCATAATGCCTGAGTCTAAGCCACAGGGGTTTATACAGGAAAATCCTTCCATATTGTTATTTATATTAAGCGCAAAGCCGTGCATAGTTATTCCTTTTTTAATCCCAATGCCGATAGATGCTATTTTTTTGTCTTTTACCCACACGCCGACAAGTCCGGATTTTCGTTCAGCTTCTATTTCAATTCGGGCAAGTGTATTGATGATTAATTGTTCAACTTTGTCCAGATAATTTTTCACGTTAATTTTAGCGGCTTTCAAGTCATAAATAATATACCCTACAAGCTGCCCCGCTTCGTGGCAGGTTAAATCCCCGCCCCTGTTGGTCATAATAACAGGTATATTTTTATCAAGAATATTATTTTCTTTTGAACCTTTTCCCCTTGTAAAAACAAGGTCATGCTCGCATAGAAGAAAAAAATTATCCTTCAACCCTTTTTGTTTTTCCTCAACAATCGAAAGCTGAAGCGAAAGGGCTTCCTGATAATTAATTTTCCCGAGTTTTTTTATTTTCCACATTATATCTTCGATGAAAGCTCAAGCAGGCTTGATTTTACTGCTTCTGCAACTTTGTTTTGCTGCTCTCTGGTAATTTCCGGGAAAATAGGCAGGGAAAGCACAAGCTTTGTTGCATATTCTGTTTTTGGAAGCGAACCTTCATTTTGTTTAAGAAAACAGTAAGCTTTTTGCAAATGAACAGGCACAGGGTAATAAACCATTGCCATAACGCCTTTTTGTTTGAGTGATTCCACAAGCTGGTCTCTTGCAGGAGCTTTTATCGTGTATTGATGATAAACACAATAAGTATCCTTAAGCTCTTTAGGCGTCTGAATTTCTTCAACGTCTTTAAAAAGTTCATTATAATAATATGCTGCTTCTCTTCTTTTTGCGTTCCACTTGTCAATATGAGGAAATTTCACGTTAAGGACAGCTGCCTGAATTTCGTCAAGGCGGCTGTTTAAGCCTAATTCTCCGTGATAATACCTGACTTTGCTGCCATGATTTCTTAAAGACATCATTTTGTTATATAAATATTCACTGTTTGTTGTTACCAGACCGCCATCGCCAAAAGCACCGAGGTTTTTTGTGGGGAAAAAGCTAAAACATCCTATATCACCAAGTGATCCGGTTTTAGTGTTTTTATATTTTGCGCCTATTGATTGGGCACAGTCTTCCACGACAAAAAGATTGTATTTTTTTGCAATTTCAAGTATTGGAGCCATATCAACAGGTTGTCCGTAAAGATGAACGGGAATTATAGCCTTTGTTCTAGGTGTTATTTTCTTTTCCAGTTCAACAGGGTCAAAATTAAATGTATCAGGATTAATATCCGCAAAAACAGGGGTTGCTCCTACATAGCTTATAGCTTCTACAGTCGCAATAAAAGTAAAGGCAACTGTAATAACTTCATCTCCATACCCTATCTCAAGCGCCCTTAAAGCAAGATGAAGCGCGTCAGTTCCTGATGCTACGCCAAGCGCATGCTTTACGCCATTATATTCCGCAAAACTTTTTTCAAATTTTTTGACATTCTCACCGAGAATATACTGTCCTGAAGACATAACTTTTAAGACTTCTTTTTCCAGATCTGTTTTTAACTCTGCATACTGTTTGCTTAAATCTAAAATTGGAATCATTTCCCTCTCCCATTTTCTTATTCCATCCATAACAAAATTTTAGCATACACACGCTCTGCCTTTATAAAATTTTAACAGGGAGGCATTTTTGTTTTATAATTCTTGTAAGGTTAAATAAAAGATAATTGCAATGAATATTAAAAAAATAGCCAGGGAATTAAAAGAAAAACTTTCCAAGTACGATGACTTTATCGGATTATATCTATATGGCTCGCAAGTTAAAGGAAATTTTAAAGAGGACAGCGATATAGATATAGTTGGTATTTTTCAGACTTCGAGGGACTATTCGTTTGATATTCATGGAGAAGCCCTTGATTTAGAGCTTAAATATGATGTTGTAATAGATTTTCACCCAATGACACCTGAAGAACTTGAATTAAATTATATTTACTTTAACGAAATAAAAAAAGGATTTTATTATGCAAGATAAAGATAAAATCCTTATAGAAAATTGGCTTTTAAAGTCCAAAGAAGCTCTTACGGATACGGAAAATCTTATACGTCTTAATATGCTTACTGCTGCGCAAAATAGACTTTATTACAGCTTATTTTATGCTGTTATGGCTCTCGCTCAATCTAAAGAATTCATAACATCAAAACATTCAAGTCTTTTGCGCTGGTTTAACAGAGAATATATAAAAACAGCTGTTTTTCCCATAGAAATGGGAAAACTATATAAAACCGCCTATGATAATCGGCAGAAAAGTGATTATACAATAACTTTTAAACCCGACAAATATGCTTTAGAGGATTCTTTAAATAAAGCTGATTTATTTGAAGAAAAAATAATGGAAGAAATAAAGAAAAGCTTATGATAAAAGAATTAATTGCACAAAAAACAGCTGAAGCAATACAAAATGCCGCTGAAAAAAGAGAACTGGGACAGCTTAAACTCGAAGATGTACCGGAACTATTTGCAGAAAAGACAAAAAATCCTGAATTTGGAGATTATTCAGTAAATGTTTCGTCTTTAGCAAAACAAGCAAGAATCTCCCCTGCACAAATAGCACAAATAATAAAACCATACATAAATTTTTCTGAGGCTGAAATTTCTACAATACAGGGATTTATAAATTTTAAGCTCGGAAATAGCATTTTAAATGGCGGGATTTCCAAAATAATTAAGGAACACGAAAATTTTGGCGGAAATAATCAGGGCAATTCTGAAAAAGTGCTGCTGGAATATGTTTCCGCAAACCCGACAGGTCCTTTGCACATAGGGCACGGAAGATGGGCGGCTGTTGGCAGCTCCCTTGCGAATTTATTAAAATTTTCCGGCTATAAAGTTACTCAGGAATTTTATATTAACGATGCCGGAAATCAGATAAATAACCTCGGAAAATCTTTATGGATACGTGTTTGCCAGGAGTTGGGATTTGACATAAAATTTCCCGAAACCGAGGAAGAAGGTTCAAAAAATTATTATTCAGCTGATTATCTCGTAAATGTTGCTAAAAAATATATTGAATCCAATAAAAACAAGGCTGAAGAATTTTACAAAAATAATCCTGAGCCGCTAAAACCTTCTGATGAAATAGTTAATGAAATGTCAGGCTTTGCAAAAGCTATTATGCTAAAGCTACAGAAAGATTTACTCTCGAAATTTAAGACTGATTTTGATGTATGGTACAGTGAAACTTCTCTTCACCAATCAGGAGAAGTAGAAAAAACCATTGAAAAATTAAAAAGCCTTGATAAACTTTATGAAAAAGACGGTGCGTTGTGGTTTAAATCCACTGAGTATGGGGACGATCAGGACAGAGTTATTATAAAAAACGACGGTTCTTATACTTATCTTACTGCGGATATTGCTTATCACTATGATAAGCTGCAAAGAGGCTTTGAGAAGCTTATAAACATCTGGGGCGCCGATCATCATGGCTATGTTGCAAGAATAAAAGCTTCTATCCAGGCTATGGGGAAAAATTCTGACTGTCTTGAAGTCCTGTTAGGTCAGCTGGTAAATCTTATAATTTCTGGAGAACAGGTCAGAATGGGCAAGAGGCGGAAAATGCTCACTCTTGAAGACCTTATAGAAGAAGTTGGTATTGACGGAACACGCTTCTGGATGATTATGAGAAGTATTGACACCACTCTTGATTTTGACGTTGATTTAGCAGCTTCCTGCTCTGATGAAAATCCTGTTTTTTATGTTCAGTATGCGCATGCAAGAGCTTGCAGTATTTTAAGGACTGCGACCACCGAGAGAATGGATCAGGATAATAAAACACAGCTTCCTCCTTTTATAAGCAAAGAAGAATTTAAACAACTCATAAATCCTGAGAAATTTGAGAAAAACACTCTGGAATTTCTCTGGAAAACAAAGATTGATAAAGAAGTTGAATCAACAAAAGCGCTGATTTTAAAGTTGGAATCTTTTGAAGATTTAATACAAACATCTGCAAAATTAAGAGCTCCGTACATGATAGCAAAGTATTTACAGGAACTCGCAAAAGATTTTCATTATTTTTACACCTTTACAAGGGTTTTGAGCGCTGATAACGATGTAACAAAAGCAAGATTAATACTCGTAAATGCCACAAGGCAGGTTTTTCTAAACGGTCTTAATCTTCTTGGAGTTTCAGCCCCTGACTCTATGTAGATAAATTTTGTTAAACAATATTAAACTGGTATAATTAGTTCAATA
>DYOT01000148.1 GCA_020720345.1 Candidatus Caenarcanum sp. | reverse complement strand
TAAAACATTAAATTTTCCTTAAGAAAATTTTGAGAAGAAAAATTTTTGTGTAAATTTATTCATGTTATAAATTTTATGTTTTAGGTATCATTAGTAATCTAAAGGTAAAAAGTAATTAAAGTTTTATACTGGAGGAAATTTAAAAATGGGAAACGAATTAAAAATTAAACCCCTTGGCGACAAAATCGTCATTAAAGTGATTGAAGAGACTGAAACAACAACAGGCGGAATTATTCTTCCTGATTCAGCAAGAGAAAAACCCCAAAAAGGCAAAGTTATCTCTGTGGGCGGCGGAAGAACCCTTGATAACGGCAACAAAGAACCTATGGAAGTTAATGTTGGCGAAGTAGTTCTTTTTACTAAATACGGCGGTTCTGACATTAAATTTGAAGGAACAGAATACAAAATTCTTTCAATTAGAGACGTTTTAGGAATTATTGAGTAGTTGAAATTCAAAAGGAGTAATCAAAATGGCAAAAAAAATATCTTATGATGAAAATGCCCGTAAGGCTTTAATGATAGGCGTTGATGCAGTAGCAGACGCAGTAAAAGTTACATTAGGACCAAAAGGTCGTAACGTTGTTATTGATAAAAAATTTGGCGCACCTCAAATCGTTAATGACGGTGTAACAATCGCTAAAGAAATAGAACTTCCTGATAACCTCGAAAATCTAGGCGCACAGTTAGTTAAGGAAGTTTCCAGCAAAACAAACGATGTGGCAGGCGACGGTACAACAACCGCTGCTGTATTAGCCCAGTCAATCGTTAGAGAAGGAATGAAAAACGTAGCAGCCGGAGCAAATCCTATAGGAATCAAAAGAGGTATTGATAAAGCTGTTGCAATTGCTGTTGAAGAAATCAAAAAAAGCGCTAAAAAAATTGAATCAAAAGAATCAATCGCTCAAGTTGCTACTATTTCTGCCGGAAATGACAGTTTTATCGGAGATTTAATCTCTGAAGCAATGTCTAAAGTTGGTAATGAAGGCGTTATAACAGTTGAAGAATCAAAAACAACAGGCACAGAGCTTAAAGTTGTTGAAGGTATGCAGTTTGATAAAGGCTACATCAGCCCTTATTTCGTAACTGATGCTGAAAGAATGGAAGCTGTTCTTGATGATGTATTTGTTCTTTGCGTAAATAAAAAAATTAATATAGTTGCTGATCTCGTCCCTGTTCTTGAGCAGGTAGCAAGAGAAGGCAGAGGCATTTTAATTATCGCAGAAGACGTAGAAGGCGAAGCTCTTGCAACTCTTGTTGTAAACACAATGAGAAAAGTATTGAGAGCAGTTGCTGTAAAAGCTCCTGGTTTCGGCGACAGAAGAAAAGAAATGCTTCAGGATATCGCAATTTTAACAGGCGGTCAGCTCTTCACTGAAGAACTCGGACTTAAACTCGAAAATATTACTACTCAAATGATGGGTAAAGCAAAAAGAGTTACTGTTTCAAAAGATAAAACAACTATCGTTGTCGGCGAGGATTCAAAACAGCTTGTTGCTGACAGAGTAAAACTCATTAAACGCCAGATTGAAGAATCTGATAGTGAATATGACAAAGAAAAATTACAGGAAAGACTTGCTAAATTAGCAGGCGGAGTTGCTGTAATTGAAGTTGGCGCAGCTACAGAAACTGAGCTTAAAGATAAAAAACTCAGAATTGAAGATGCTCTTAACGCAACAAGAGCTGCCATAGAAGAAGGCATTGTTGCAGGAGGCGGCGTAACCTTAATTAAAGTACAAAAAGTTCTTGAAGAAAGAATATCCAAGTGTGCAGACTTTACACCTGACGAGAAAACCGGTGCTGCAATTCTTATAAGAGCTCTTGTTGCTCCTTTAAGACAGATTGCAGAAAATGCAGGCGCTCGTGGCGATGTTATTGTTGAAAAAGTCAGAGAACTTGGCGGAGACAATGGCTATGATGCTCAAAACGATACATTCGTTGATATGATTAAAGCAGGTATTGTTGATCCTGCAAAAGTAACAAGAAGCGCTCTTCAAAACGCTGCTTCAATTGCTGGAATGCTTCTCACTACTGAAGCTGCAATTGTTGACCTTCCTGAAGAAAAATCAGGAATGGGCGGAGGAATGCCTGGTGGAATGGGCGGTATGGGCGGTATGGATTACTAATTCTATAACTCATAAAGAAAAAGCCGGCTTTTAATTAAAAGCCGGCTTTTTTATTGTTTTAATCCTGTTTACTACTTAAGAAACTGATTTTCAGAATTAACTCTGCTTGCTATTCTTACGTTAATTTCATCTAAAGATTCAGCTTGAAATTCTTCTTTTGTTCCGTTTGGACTTGTGATTGTCGCATGATAACTAGGTTCAGCACTACGGGCTTTGTTATTATCAATTGCGCCGCTGGTAAATGAAGCTATTCCACCACCTGCTGCAAGTGCTCCTATAAGAGGCAATGCTATTCCGCCTGATAATACAGTTAGTGCGACACCGCCTGCTATTAATGCTCCGCCTATTATTTCTTTATTTGTTCCGTCGAGTTTTTTGTCTTTCAGGTTTTCCGACTTCGTAATTTCAACAGTTGTACCGTCAGGTAAAATTTTAGTGAATTTTTTTAATCCGTTTTCAGCTATGTTTTGCTTTGATATTAGTTCAAACGGATTATTCTTGTCTCTTTCAAATCCAATATCACCGTTTACTTCTTGCAATCTTGATATTGCAGCTTTCTGTGCAGGTTCAATTTTAGCTTCTTCCTGTTCAGGATTAATTTCAGCTTCTTCAGCTTTTGCAGCTGCTTTTATTTGTCCCATCAATTGAGCAGAGTCTTTATTAAGTTTTATTGTGCCGTCATTAACTCCTTTTGCGAGAACCTTATGAGCTTCTTGAGCAGATATCGCTCCTGCATTAACTGCATTTACAGCTGCTTCAACAGGCGATTCTTCTTGTTGTGGAGACTTAACAGCTTCAGAAGCAGTATGTGGTTGCTTTACAGATTGCTGTGCCAATTGTCTTAATACTTTTTCAGTGCCTATATATTCTTCTTTTGTTATTTTATTTTCCTGAAGCATTTGTATTGCAAAATCATGTGCCTGGTTCAAATCAACCTTACCCGATTTAGCGCCTTCAATAATTGCAATTACTATAACATTTGAATTATTGCCTTGAGCGGCAGCAACCGCAGTAGCCTGCTGTCCTTGTGGATATCTGGCAGTTGCAGCGGCGTAAGCATTAGGAATTAATTGACTTGATATCGGTCTATTCAAAAAATCTGGTCTTGCTGTCAGGCGTAAAAAATCTCTATTGTCAAAATCAGGTTTACGCATATATTCTGAATTGACCGGATAATTTCTGTCACAATATCTTTCAATAGGCTGATATCTTGAAAAATCTCTGCGATCAAAATCAGATCCGTAAAAATATGCTGGATCTTCCTGGTAATTGTCATCAGAAGGAATTATATGAACAATTTGAGGTTCTTTATCGAAAACAATATATGTAGAACCGTTTTGTGGTGAATAACATTCTCCTGAAACAGCTCTTCTATCTTGTTGATACCTCTGTTGCGAAGACAATGCGTAACAATAATTCTGTTGTGGTAATCCTGAAAAATCTCCATTTCCCATACGTTTTTTCTCCCTATCTCTTTCATTTTAAATATAACTAACACATCCCTATATTTATATAAACAAACATATGTGTTCAAAATTGCCTTTTGATTTATATAAATTTTTGTAGATTTTTTATAAATCCTTATTGTGAAAGGATTTTAGAGAATAAAATTATTTTAATATTTCTTAATAAAATCACGGGAACGTGTGTATACCAGAATGAGTTAGTTTTCTTGAAAACAGCACCTCCTTCTTTTCCTGACATTTAGTCAGAAAAAGTGGAGTCCTTC
>DYOT01000147.1 GCA_020720345.1 Candidatus Caenarcanum sp. | reverse complement strand
CTGTTGTGCTGTCATTGACCATTACTTGATAATAAGAATAATAACCCTGCAAAAAACCCTTTTCATTGCATTAATTACCAGTTTTTCATGAACAGTTTGTTACTAATAATTTACTAATAATTAAAAGATTTTTTCAGATATAATTACTATAATTTGTAACTACTCAGATTGTCATTGCGAGCGACCAATGGGAGCGTGGCAATCTAAAAATCAAATATATATTCTTTTGGATTGCTTCGTCGCAAGCTCCTCGCAATGACAGTTTGCAAGTACCTGAGTAATTACTATAATTTAGATATAATTAAGATAGTTTAAATTTGAGCGAGGGGTTGGTTAAATGACATTTATAAGCAATATTAGCAACAGCAATCAAAAAATTTTTAATAATTCGTCTTCTGAAAGAAAAGTTTTAGATATAAATATTCCCTCAAAAAATCAAACTTCTTTAATAAATTCCCATGGCGCTAATGCCCTAAGAGCAAAAGTTTTGGGAGAAATTTCCTTTGGAAGCGGCAAAAGTGATATTGTCCGCGGTCTATTTAAAAAATGCGCCGCAAATAAAAATCATCCGGCATGGGAATTGTTAATAGAAAGAATTCAATCTTTTCGATCTAATAAAAAGGACATGAGACATGCTTTTGAAATAGATTATGACAGGATAATTCACAGTGAAGGCTTCACAAGATATCCTCATAAAACTCAGGTTTTTGCCGCCCCAACTAATGACCATGTTTCTACCAGAATAATACATGTTATTCATGTAGCAAGAGTAGCGGAACAAATAGCCGGGATTCTCGGTTTAAATCAGCAATTAGTAAGGGCTATAGCAATGGGACATGATTTAGGACACGCTCCATTTGGTCATCAGGGAGAAAAAGAATTAACCGCAATAATGAAAAAGAAAAATATTCCGGGAAGCTTCTGGCATGAAAAAAACGGTCTTAGATTCGTGGACAATATTGAAACTTTGGTGGACAGCAAAGGGGTGCACAGAAATTTAAATCTCACTTACGCTATACGAGACGGAATAATTTGCCACTGCGGCGAAGTTGACCAGAATGGACTGCGTCCTCGAACCAATTATATAGTTAATTTAAGCGGGTTTGACAAAAAAGACCAGCCAGCTCCTTTTACCTGGGAAGGGTGTGTTATGAAAATTTCCGATAAAATTCCTTTTATCGGAAGGGATGTTGAAGATGCAATCAGGCTGGGAGCATTTTCCAAAGAGAAAAAAGATAAACTGCTTGAACTGGCAAATAATTGCATGGGAAATAAACGAAAATTAAGCGACATAAATAGCGGAACCCTTATGAATACCCTTATAACCGATATATGTAAAAATAGCTCTCCTGAAAATGGTATAGCGTTTTCTAAAGAAGGCTTCGAGCTTATAAAAACGGTCAGAGAGTATAATCTGCATAATATTTACTTGCCTGAAAATGTAACAATTGCAAAACAATCAGATGGAGCCTTAGAAAGAATATTTGACACTCTTGAAGGCTATCATAATGGAGAAAAGACTCTTTTTGACCTTGTAAAAGCCAGAGATGAGGGAAAACATGGCTCAACATTACTTCCCGCTTTCGTAGATTTTATTTCTAAATATTCCAAATCTCCTGAAAGAGACAGTCAGTTTGGAAATAAACCTTTATATTCAATAGAGAAAAAGGAAGATTATCAGCAGGCAATAATAGATTATATTGCCGGAATGACTGACAGGTTTGCCCTAAAAGCAGGAGAAGATATAAAAAATCACAATAATAATTGTCATTTCCAGTGATTAAGCGAGCAAAGGATCTGTCCAACGTTCGCACTGTCATTGCGAGCGACCAACGGGAGCGTGGCAATCCAAGAATCATTGCTTTTTTGGATTGCTTCGTCGCAAGCTCCTCGCAATGACAGTATAATTTTAACAAGATGACTTCTAAGGATTGGATTTAATTAATTCTTCGTAATTTGGAATGTCCATAACCACCCACTCAAACAACATCCTAACATCCCCGAATTCAAAATCTTCTCCGGCATCTTTCATTATTGAAGAATATGAAAGTTCATAAACCTGCGGGCGTGCTTTAAATCCTAACTGTACAGCTTTTTCTTCGCTGAACTGCTTGGTTTCAGGGTCGTAAATATCAGAATAATTATAACCGAGTGTCATGCAATGAGGAGCGTTATGCTTGGGTTTATCCACGTCCTTATATATCAATCCGTGAGATCTGCACAAAAGCCCTCTATGTTGATAATTTCCGCATGAATCGTTAACTAAAAACGGACATTCATAATGAAAATCAAACACATTGGAATTTGTTTTTAAAAAAATTTTCCTGTCTTTAAATATTTGTAATGCTTTTTTATTGATTTCTTCTCGTTGTTTCTCATTAAAATTTTTGTTAAATCCTATTCTAAAATAATCGTATTCCAGTTGTGAATAAGGGTAATAAGAAGATTTACAGCATAAGCTGCAACCCGCTTTGCATTTAATAAATTCTTTCTGGTCTTCAAAATATGAATCTAGTTTTTTATTTAAAATTTCAAGATAATCTGCATATTTTTGTATCATGGAAATTTCCGGCATGTATACCTCACTTAAATTTGTTTTCGGGTTTATTTAAACGAGTACTTACGATAAAATCTCCTTTTGCAAAGCGGAGTTTTTAAAAAAGCTCATTCCTTCTTTTTCACTCTTTATAAAATTTAAATCGACAGTTTTTCAAAAACATTTAATTTTTTAGCTGTACTCAATTTAAACGTGTGCTTATTATAAATATACAATTTTGCATTTTCATGAATTACAAAAACGAATTTCAGAAATAATATAAAGATTTGCATACTACAATTTTTTTTATAAAATAAGCTCAGAAAACAGCTGCAAAAGGAATGCAATAGCTAAAGGGCAATTGTTAAAAAATGATTAAGTTAATTTTTTCCAAAAGCAAAATTACCCAGTATATCTAAATATCCTGCTTGTCTTAAAAAACAATTGTAAAAAAACTTTTTTCAAAGCAACACAAGCAAAAATCTTTGAATTAAGATAATCTTACTGAACAAATCAAGTTAATAAACATCTGCCTTATTATAAGTAATTTAATAAACTTACCTTATAAAAATAAATTATTTATATTTTGTTTATGATTGGACATTGGTTAGGTTATTTTTTAAAATAGCCAATTTTAATAATGAAAATATTAAGATTTTAATTAAAGTTTTAATCATATAAAAGAGGGAGGAGAAGCGGGGTTAAATAACGATAAAATATAGGTATAGCTATATTTTAAGAGAGTCAGGAAAAATCATATCGTTTCGTATTTTGGAGGAAAGTAAATTGCTGGAACACGGTTACATTCAAATCTACACCGGTGACGGAAAAGGAAAGACGACAGCTTCGCTTGGTTTAGCATTAAGAGCCATTGGACATGGCTGGAGGGTATTAATAATTCAATTCACCAAGGGGGACCAGGCGAATTATTATGGGGAAATTATTTCATCTTCCAAATTAATGCCCAACCTCGAAGTCAAGCAATTTGGCTTAGACAGAGTTATTTATTCCCATAACGTTAATATTGAAGACTATAAAGAAGCCAGAAGCGGCTGGAATTACGCAAAAGAAGCTATAAACAGCGGTAAGTACCAGCTTATTATAATGGACGAAATTAATATCTGCGCTGATCTGGGCATGATAAAAATTGCCGAAATTAAGGAAACTCTGCTTAATAGACCGAGAAGCATTGAAATAGTTATGACAGGTCGTCGTGCTCACCCTGAACTTATAGCAATGGCGCATCTTGTAACCGAAATGAAGCCTATTAAACATTACTTCGACGAAGGCGTTATGGCTCGCCGCGGTATAGAATATTAAA
>DYOT01000146.1 GCA_020720345.1 Candidatus Caenarcanum sp. | reverse complement strand
TTTGCCGGTTTTCCGAAAACCAAACTCATTTTAGTATAAGATTTTATTTCAAAAAGTTAGGAGAGAAACATGACATTTGATAACATTATGTTGGGTATTTTTGGTTTTTTAGCAATTAGTTTTGCTGGAATTATGTTGTATATAGCCATTGACCCACAATTTGAACAAAAACCTCAATAAAATAATATTTAATAATAGTGAAGCTAATATCATTAAAACTTGAAAATTTCAGACAGCATGAAGATTCATTCATAGAATTTTCTGACGGGATTACTGTCATTAACGGCACTAACGGTGCAGGAAAAAGCACTATTCTTGAAGCGATAAGCTGGGCAATCTACGGAACTGACGCAACCAGGGGCAATAAAGATTCAATAAAATTTAATAAAGCTAAAGCAAAGGCAAAAGTTCGGGTTGAACTTGCCCTTGGGCTTGATAGTGAAATTTTCAGGATTGAAAGATTTCTTGATAAAGCTGATATTTATCTGGCGGATAATTCAAACCCTATTGTAACTTCACAGCAAGAAGTTACCAAATATTTAATCGAAAAGCTCGGCATGACAAAAGATGAGTTCTTTAATACTTATTTCACAGGACAAAAAGAGCTTAATTTTCTTGCAAATCAAAAGCCGGTAGACAGACGAAAGTTTATTTCCAAAGTATTAAACTACGAAAAAATTCGAGAAGTTCAGGAACAGGCAAGGGCAGACAGAAACAGTATTAATAATGAAATTTCCGGCTTAAGGCAGGGGATTTCAGATTTTGAATCGTTAAAAGAAGAAAAAAAGCTCGCCCTTATTGAAATTGCAGAGATAACAAATAAATTAAACCAAACGCAAAAGGAATTCAGCGAAAAAGCGGGTGTTTTTGCCAAAATCGAGCCTGAATGGGAAAACGCCAGAAAAAATAAGGAAAATTTTGAAAAAAAACAAATAGAATTTAAATTTTTGTCGGAAAAAATTAAGGATTTAAATAAAAATATTGAAACTTTAGAAGAAAAAAATAAAATTCTGGAAGAAAAATCAAAAATTTTCTTTGAAATAAGCATATGCGAAACAGAATACAGGGAAACAGAATCAAAAATTAAAGAGCTTGAAAAATTACAGGAAAAAGAAACCTTAAAACAATCTTATATAATTAAAATTGAAGGACTAGAAAAAGAAATTCAGGAAAAACTGCTTGCCCAGGAAGAAGTTATAAAATCAGGAAAAGAAAAACGGCTAATAGTAGATAAAATTCCTGCTGTAAAAGAGGAAATCGACAAACTTAGCAAAGAAATTCAGGAAATTGAAACTAAAATTGCATCAAGCAAAAAAGAAAAGGAAGTTTTAATCCGCCAAAAGCAGCAAGAAATTGAAAAAATTAATAAACAGTTATTATTAATTTCTGAAAAAGGCAAAGACGGAGCATGCCCCACCTGCGAAAGACCCTTAAAAAATGAATTTGAAAAAGTTACAGGGAATTTTAAAGACCAAATAAATTGTTTAGAAAATGAAATTAAAAGTTTCAAGCTGGAATCCGAAAAACTAATTATAAAACCCGCTGAAATTGCTAAATTACAAAGAAACAAAGAAGAAAAAGAAAAAGATCTGACAAAATTTAACGAAATTCAAGGCGAATATAAAAATGAGCAGGACAGATATTTAAAACTAAAAACCGAAATTGACGCCAAAAATCTGGAAAAAACAAAAAGTCAGGAAGAACTCTTAAAATTTCCTCATGGCTTTAATATAGAGGATTTAAAAAATTTAAGGGAAAAAATAATTCCCTTAAGGGAAAAATTTGAGCAGATTTTAGCGTTAAAAGTTGAGCTGTCGAGTTTTGAAAAGATTAAAAATGAATTAAGCAATTCCATAAAAACAAAGCAGGAAACAGCTGACCACAACCAGCTCGTTGAAAAAGAATTGAAAACTATAAATTACTCTGAGGAAAGCTACTTGAAGGCTGAAAAGATTTTTTCAGAAGCAAAAGAGGAATTTTACGCCTTAAAAGAACAAATGATAAAAATTGAGGCGGAAGAAAGAAATATTAAAGAGAAAATAACCAGAATTGAAAAAATTGAAGATTCAAACAAGGAAAAACTTAAGCTATTGAAAGAAAAACAAGAACGAGTTGACCTATTATCTGAATTAGACCGGTTTTACGGGCAGTTCTGGGAAAAATTAAATAATCAGGCACGCCCTGAAATTTCTGAGCTGGCAGGCAAATTTCTTGTGGATTTGACTGACGGCAGGTATTGCGAGCTTGAAATTAACGAAAAATACGAAATTTGCCTTCATGACGACGGCGAAATCAAGCCTGTAATTTCAGGAGGTGAAGAAGACATCGTTAATCTATGTGTTAGGCTTGCTATTTCTCAAATTATTGCGCAACGCTCTGGTAAAACTTTATCTTTGCTAATTCTTGATGAAATTTTCGGTTCTCTTGATGAGAACAGAAGAAACAATGTTGTTAATTTATTAAGAAGCCTCACTAACAGCTTTGAGCAGGTAATTTTAATCACACATATCGAAGATATTAAAAATGAAATTGATAACATAATCACAATAGAATACGACGCCGAAAAGGGTTGCAGCAAGATTTTTCCCGCTCAACAGTCCTTCCAGGAGGGAGAACGTTTTTCAAAGAAACTGTTTATCCCTTCATGATAATCCTGCAAATTCGGCAGCTCCTGCGCAAAACTCTTTGCTGCAAACTCAATTTTTTCTTTTAATCCCGCATAATTTATTTTTTTATATGTAGAAAGCGTTGCCCTTATTATACTTGAGCTTTTAGAAATTATAGAATTAATAAATTCATCGGCTTTTTGGTCAAACTCTTCTTCTGAAAATACATGATTTACCAGCCCAATTTTCAATGCTTCTGCGGCGTTAACCGATTCGCCTGTTAAAATAATTTCCAGCCCTTTTTTGCAGCCGGTTAAATATGCAAGATGCCCCATAGAAAGAGGAGGAAAGCACCCTAGTTTTATTTCCGACTGTGCAAAGCTTGCGTTCTCCGACGCTAAAACAAAATCGCAAAAAAGGGCAAGTTCGCTCCCGCCACCGAAACATGCTGATTTAACCAGCGAAAGAGTAGGAATATCAAGTTCCAGTAAAGTACCAAACAACTTATTAAAAGCTTTCATAGCCGGAATAATTTTTTCCGGCAGATGATCGGCAACGTCCACTCCCGCCGAAAAAACCTTCTGGTCAGATTCAAAAATTATTAGTTTCAAACTTTTTTGCCTATTTAATTCCTGCAATATTTTTTCAAGATATATCAGGTCTTCGGTGTTAAAAACATTTAAAGGGGGCTTTGAAAATGTTATTTTTGCGTAATTGCCATAATTTGTTAATTTAATATGATTCATTTTTAATACTTGCATTAACTTCTTCCCTGTCGCGTATAAAGTCTGCAAGAACCATATCTTCTGACATAACATGATTTTTTTGCCAGTCTATAAGCTGCACATTAAAATCAAGATTAAAATCCGAAGAATTGCTGTCTTTTTTAAATAATGTTTCAAGTTTTGAATATTTTTCGGCAAATTCTTTATGCTCTTCCTGATGTCTTTGGACTTCAGGAAAATTATACTTAATCATATAATACTCTTCCGTCGCAAAATGCTCATTAATATAGCATTTTACATATTCAAAAGTTTCAGCAAGTTTTTCCCTGTTTGTGCCATTCAAAAAAGACTCATGAAGCATTTTTATCCTTGCGATAAGCTCCATATGCTGAAGGTCTATTTTTTCTATCCCTGTAATTAATTCCACCGGAAATTCCTTAATCATTCTATTCCTTAACCTGAAAATATATATATTATAAAATTATTATGCCATAATACTGCATTTTTTCCGTATAAAAAACCCTTTTT
>DYOT01000145.1 GCA_020720345.1 Candidatus Caenarcanum sp. | reverse complement strand
ACCATAAGCAAAAGAACCTTTTAAAAATTATTAACATATATTTTCTGGGCATTTATCCAGTTGTCAAAAGGAGATTTATTTAAATTTGATTCATGCTGGTAAAATGCTATAAAACCAAGCCTTTCATATATTTCTCTTTTTGCTTCATTCCAGTTGATATCATCGTATGGGCAGCCGTTTAAATAATGAAAATATGCTTCTTCTGCTATTTTTTCTTCAATAGTTTGTTCTCTGAAAGCTTCATCCCAGTCTTCCAGGCTATCATCAGGAATGCTTAAAGCTTTTCGGCTAATATAATTATAATAAGCCCTTTCCTGGACTTTTCCCCAAAAGTTATTTGCCATATCCCATTCTCCTTCATTATTGATTTTTTAAGCTGCACATATATTTTAACAATATTTGAATTTACTGTTATGCCCTATAGGTATAATTTATTTATACCGGCATAAGTTTTCCTGAAAAATTTATTATCATACTTAATATTGAAAAAAGAACAGAACCAATTAAGGCGGCAATAATACCCTCGATTTGAAAACCGGGTACAAAATAAGCTGTTAAGGCAAATAAACCTGCATTTATTATTATTGTGAAAAGTCCGAGAGTCATTAAATTTATTGGGAATGCAAGTAACTTTATAACGGGCTTTATTAATATATTTATAATACTGAGGATTATAGCTGCAATAATTGCTGTTCTAAAGTCTTCAACTATTATTCCGGGCACGATTTTTGCTGTTAAAATTAGCGCAAACGCAAGAAGTATCCATTTTATAAAAATTTTTAGCATTTTTTCTTCCTTAAAATATAAAAATTAAAATAAATAAAGCTATAATATTATTGTAAAAAATTATACCTGATTTAAAAAGAATAAAAATGAACAACATTCTTGAAATAAAAAATCTTAATATAAGTTTTCAACTTGAGGAAGAAAAAGCAAAAGCCGTTCATGGCGTAAATTTAACGCTTGAAAAAGGTAAAGTCCTCGGTATTGTTGGTGAATCAGGCTGCGGTAAATCAGTAACAGCAATGTCAATAATGAAACTTCTTCCTTCAAATGCAGTTATAGAAGCAGGAGAGATTATATTTAACGGTGAAAATCTTTTAAAAATGCCTGATAAAAAAATGCAGACAATCAGAGGAAGCAAAATTTCACTGATACCGCAGGATCCGTTAACTTCATTGAATCCGCTTTATACTGTCGGCGAACAAATTATCGAAACAATTGAATTTCATTTGAAAGTTTCTCGAAATGAAGCAAGGGAACTTGCTGTAGAAGCATTAAAAAGCGTTAAAATACCCGAGGCACAGGATAGGCTAAATGACTATCCACATCAGTTTTCAGGAGGAATGAGGCAAAGAGCTATTATTGCCATGGCTTTATGCTGTAATCCCGAATTAATTATAGCCGATGAACCCACAACAGCATTGGATGTAACAGTTCAAGCACAAATTCTTGACTTGATAAGACAAATTCAGGCAGATAGAGGAACTTCTTTAATATTTATAACGCATGATTTAGGTGTTATAGCTGAATTTTGTGATAATGTCGCAGTTATGTATGCCGGAAGAGTAGTTGAATACGCTTCGGTTGCTGATATTTTTAAAAATTCCGGTCTTGTAAAAGGCGAAGACTATCGCCATCCGTATACAAAAGGGCTGCTTGAATCCCTTCCATCTCCTGACAAGGAAATATTAAATGTAATCTCCGGTCAGCCGCCTCAAATTACGGAAAATATTGCAGGGTGTGTTTTTAATCCGAGATGTCCGTATAAAATGCCTGTTTGCGAAACATTAGAACCTGTTTTGACATTGCATGCCCGCAATCATGAAGTGTTTTGTCATTTATTTTAATATAGCAATGACACTTGACATCTGACGCATTACAGCTTATCATGCAAATATGATAAAAAGCTTTAAACACAAAGGGTTAAGAGATTTTTTCCTGAGCGGTATTATTAAGGGTATAAATCCTGAACATTCACTAAAATTAACAAGGATTCTTACACATTTAAACGATGCAAGTCAAGTTAAAGATATGAATCTTCCTGGATTTCGACTACATTCTCTAAAAGGAAATATGAAAGATTTATGGTCAATTACAGTCCTGAGTTCTAAATGGAAATGCATATATTTTAGATTATCAAGATTATCATTAAAATTAAAACTATGAGGACATATATAAATGGAAATGTATAACCCTTGCCATCCCGGCGAAATAATTTTGGAAGAAGTTATTAAACCCTTAAATATTACTGTAACAGAATTTGCAAAGAAGTTAGGAGTTTCAAGGCAGGCTATTTCTGAAATAATTAATGGAAAAAGAGGAATAAGCCCGTCAATGGCTTTAAGGTTATCAAAAGCTTTGGATACAAGCCCTGATATATGGTTAAAACTTCAGCTTACTTATGACCTATGGCAGGCTAAACAGTCAGTTAATCTTGACAAAGTGGAATTAATCAGAAAAGCTGCTTAATATAGTCAACTTAAACTTCCAGAAGCTCGTAATTATAGCTTTTAATTAACTTTTTCTTTTCCTGCTCAAAATTTGCTATATACTGACCGCAATTGCTTCCTATAAGATTTTCTTCCAGTTCTCCTATGCTTACAATTACGTCATAACCTGCGTTTCTTAAATCATCAATTAATTTTGTTTTGCTGTTCATTATACCGTCGGATGTCAGGCGGTTTAAAATTGCTTTGTAAGTGGGGTTTACGGGTGTAATTTTTAGCAGGAATTTTTCAGGAGGGAAATATTTTAATAGTTCCTGCGGATTTATCGGAGTATTTTCAGCAAGAGCAAAGTTCAGGGTTATTTTTTTTTCGCCTTCCCTGTAGAAATCTTTTCCATAATCTGAAATAGCGTTAAAACTCCATTTTTTTACCGGAATAAGCCAGTCTCTTCTTTCAATATCCGTTGTGTGAATGGAAAACTGCATCTGGAATTTGTCTTTGTAGATTGTATTTTTGATTTCCATAAGCTGTTCAAAAAACCTGTCAGTGCCGCAGGGTGCAACTGTTGAAATGGATGGAATCAAACCGGGCGCATCGTAAATATCAGGCAGTTCGTATAAGACATCAAGCACATTTGGGTTTAAGGAAGGCTCCCCCATCCTTGCAAACTGTATTTTGAATTTTTCAACAGGGATAATCTTGTCAGGATAACGATTTTTAACCATATAATCAATTTGTGCCAAAAGTTCATTTTTTGTGAGTATGCCCTTGTAATCCCCACCCGCATCGCAAAAGCGGCAATTTATACAGCATCCAAAGAGGCTTGAGATAATTAGAACCCATTTTTTTTCTCGAGGTAATGGAGGTTGAATGGATTCAACAAATTCAACATTTTTATTATCATTAAATTTGGCTATATAAACTGTTGCTATATTTTCAGTGCCGGTTTTTGCGACAACTTTCATTTTTTTAACACCCAAAAACTTAGTTATACCGCTCTTAAATTAAATTTTGGATTTTATCTGCAAACGCCTTGAGCGGTATAGGCGAAGCGGGAGTGTATTTTCGGGAAAATCCGGCTTTGCCGGTTTTTCTGAAAATTAAACTCATTCCAGTATAGACTGGAATTACATTAAAATAAATACGACTTAACTTCAACTTCTTTATATTAGGTGTTTATTATACTGCCTCAAAATTAAATTTAGGATTTTTCTTGAATTTTATAAAGGCAGTATGCGAAGCAGGAGTGCTGGCTTTAAGGAAAATCCGGCTTTGCCGGTTTTCCGAAAACCAAACTCATTTTAGTATATCAAGTGTTTAAACGAGTGCTTTTTTGGGTATAAATATTATAAAATAATGTATACTGCCTCAAAATTAAATTTAGGATTTTTCTTGAATTTTATAAAGGC
>DYOT01000144.1 GCA_020720345.1 Candidatus Caenarcanum sp. | reverse complement strand
AATTTTACTTATACTGCCCACAAATTAAATTTCGGATTTTTTTAAAATTGCGCAAGGGCAGTATGCGAAGCAAAGGACTCCACTTTTTCTGACTAAATGTCAGGAAAAGAAGGAGGTGATGGTTTTTCCGAAAACCAAACTCATTTTAATATACAACAAAAAGAGAAATAAGAGGATTTATTGAATGGCAATCGAAGCAACAGCAGAAAACCTTGTGATTCAATCACAAAAACAAACCGAAAATAAAAAACTTTATTCAAATGCGCAACTGTTAAATTTTTGTCTTGGATTTTTCGGACTTCAGTTCGCCTGGCAAATGAGAATTATTCTTTCAGGACCAGTTACGGAAAGCCTCGGGGCATCTCCTTTTATTTTCGGCTTAATATGGCTTGCAGGACCTTTTACAGGAATGATTATCCAGCCAATTATCGGAGTAATGAGCGACAAATCCAATTCCAAATTTGGCAAAAGAAGACCTTTTCTTTTAATCGGTGCTCTTCTGGCAAGTTTAGCATTATGGGCATTCCCGAATTCTGCAAACATAGTAAACTTCTTCAGCTCTTCAACAGGTAATAATTTCCCTGTATGGTCGGCTCTCTTATTTGCCGCAATAACTATCTGGATTATAGACGGAAGCGTCAATGCTGCTCAAGGACCTTACAGAGCAATGGTTCCAGACAATATACCACAGGAACAGCATTCTATTGCCAATTCTTTTCTTAGCTTCGCAATCGGACTCGGTTCTGTTATTGCAGCAGGAACTGCTCCACTCCTAAAATGGGCTTTTAACTACCAGATGAGCATAACTTCACAGTTTATAATGGCGGGACTTGCTTTTACACTTGCAACAATCTGGACATGTATTACCACCAAAGAAATAATTTCCGAACCTTCTATACCGGAAAACAATAAAACAGCAGATAATAACGAAAGTTTCTGGAATTCAATGGTTGGATTCTTCAAATTATCTCCTGAAGTTTCAAAAGTATGCACAATGCAGTTATTTACCTGGATTGGAGTGATGAGTATGTTTATATTCTTTACCCAATTCGCAATTCATAACGTTTTTGGAGTTCCTGACCTGACAAATGCAACAGAAGCAGTAAAACAATCCTTTACCGATGCGATAAATCAGGGAACAAACTTTGCCTCTATAAGTTTTGCAATATTTAACCTTGTTTGTTTTCTTGTTTCGCTTCCAATCGGAATTTTATCCTCCAAATTCGGCAACAAAAAAATTCACGCTGTCTCCCTATCGCTAATGGCATTGGCATTTTTGGCAATGACCTTTACGCTGAATATAAAACTCGTTGCATTTTGTATGGCATTAGCAGGCATAGGCTGGGCTTCAATCCTTGCTATCCCTTTTGCGATGATAAGCAAATACATCAAAAAAGGCACAGAAGGCTCCGTAATGGGCATATTTAATATTTTTATAGCAGGACCTCAGGTTTTAGTCTGCACCCTTCTGGCATGGTTCATAAGCCAATGCCCGACCTTAGCGGAAAACAATTATCATTGGGAATATGCCTTTATTATAGGCGCAGTATCGCTCTTCACAGCCGCTGCTATTTCTATGATGATTAACGAAAATGCGGAAGTAAAAGCTTAATCAAGACTTTCTTCTTCCATTAATTTTTGGTTAATTTTGCTAATAGCGTCAACATCAAACATAAAAAAATGCGCCTGCATGTAATTCCGTGACAATTCGCCGGTTAAAACTGCGCGTATTAATGGTGGAGTCTTATAATCCTTATAAAAATCGAATTCTTTCCTATATTTGTTATGATCTTCATCATGTTCAACCCATTCAGGCAAATTATATTTTTTCATATACCCAATTTCTATATCCATGTGATCAAACAAAGCTTCTTCAATTTCGTATGTTTTCAACGGAATCTTATCTTTGAATCGACTTGAATCCTCAAGCATTTCATACAGCTCAACAACCCCGTCAATAATTTTCTTGTGATAACGATCTATTTCTATATTTCCGCTGACAAACTTCTGCGACCATTTTAATTCCCACTTTGAATTCATACAAATAATCTCCAATGCTTAAAATGTATGATTACACACTATTGAGATTAATACATTGGATGATTGTTTATTACTCAAACAACTCGTGGATTTTCATCTTAATTTCTTTTTGATCCATCTCATTAGTATGAGAATTTAAATCCATTGCCACCTGAAAAAGTCTTGCAGCCTCAACTTTATCACCTTTAACAGCGACAGCCCTGCCTAAATTATAATGTGCAAGGGCATACTGTGTATTATTTTCAATAGCTTTCCTGAGATTTTCGGTTGCTTCCTGAATATATCCGAGATCATCGAGATAAATAACGCCCAGATTGTTGTAAGCAATATCATAATAAGGATCAAGCATAATTGCTTTCTTGTATTCTTCAACGGCTTCCTTAATCATTCCCCTGCCCCATAACAAAAAGCCAAGATTGCAGTGAATTCTGGCATTATTTGGAGCAATTTCCAGAGCCATTCTATAAGTTGCAAGAGCATTAGAATAATCACCCTTGTCATAAAATGCACTTCCTAGGCTTATGTAAATATCAATATCATGTGGATTTAAGAGAGAGGCGCTTTGATAAGCACTTATTGCGGCATCAAAATTTTCTTTTGATTCATGAAAAATATATCCCAAAGTTTGGGCAATAATACTAGTCCAATTTTTATTAGGATTTAATGATATTGCCGTTTGATAATATGATATGGCAGACTTCAAATCGCCTTTTAAATAATAAATATTGGCTAAATTACTATAATATATGGCATAATTCGGATTAATTTCCATGAGCTTTGCATAAATCTGAATTGCATTATCATAATCCCCATGCTCTTCATAAAGAGCGCACATAAGCTTATAAGCCACAACATTTGTCGGATCAAGCCATATAGCCATTTTGTATTCATTAATTGCATCATCAAACCGTCCTGCTAACTTATAAGCATTTCCAAGCTGCAAATACAAAAGCAAAAATCCGGGAGCTTTTTCTATGGCTTCTGTATAAATATCTATAGCCTGATAGACATTTCTCGTCTTTTCAAAATAATATGCCTGAACAAAAACAGGGAAAAATTTAAGATAAGAAAGCCGTTTATATATTTCTTTTCGTGCTTCCCTCTCAAATATTAATTTAAGGACTGCTAACATAAGATTTAAATAAACGTCAAAAGGACTTTGACCTGTTTTCCCCTCCCTTAACTTCATCAGTTTTGCTAAAAGATAATGAGCACGGGAAGTTTTCAGTCCTCCATATTTTATAGCTTTTTCAAGACAGCCTATTGCTTCGGTAACTCTATCTTTTTTAGCCAGAATGCTTGCGGTCATATAATGAGCATCAGCATGTTTTTCATCATATTCAAGAGTAATTGAAAAATGATTTGCTGCCTTTTCAAGATCGCCTTTATGATAATATGCACAGCCAAGTTTATAATGTATAGCAGGGGCACTCAGGTTTGTTTCCAACGCAAGCTGGTATTCCAGAATTGCATCGTCCAGAAAATGCTTGGGCTGGTATATATCAAGATGATTTTCGAGATACAAATCCCCCAGTTTAATATGCAAATCAGGGTTGGTCGGGTCATTTTTCAAGGCTGAGCGGCATACCTCAATAGCGCTGGAAATGTTGCCATTCCTCTGCATTTTATTAATTCTGCCTTCTGCCTTTGTATCTTTGACTGTTTCGTTCATCTGACTACTCATTATAAACCTTACAAGAATACATTATTTTATTATAACTGAATATAAGTAATTATGCCCTGATTAAACATTATTAAAACCTGTTTTTGTTAAAAATTTAGAATATATCTTAAATTATTATTATTCAATGTTAAATTTCTGACCGGACGGCTTCTTAT
>DYOT01000143.1 GCA_020720345.1 Candidatus Caenarcanum sp. | reverse complement strand
TCCCTAATCATGAATCGGCTACTTATCAGGAAGCGAATGCTTCCGAAGCAATCCAAAAATAAAGAAAAGGAAAACGGGCTTCATAATATCACTCCAGATGACATCAATGCCTTAAAAAACAATCTTGAGGATGCAATAATTAATGATTATCCTGAAATTCAGGAAATAAAAGATTATTTAGTTAAAAAAGGCTGTAAAAATGCCCTTATGTCAGGAAGCGGTCCCTCGGTCTTTGGAATTTGTGAAGAAAAAATAGACTTTACGGATACAAAGCCTGACTGGGAATGTTTTAATGTGAAAACTATAAACTTTGGAGTTATTCAGACAAAGTTGACGCATTAAACCCTTTGTTTTTTAATTCCTGAACAAGCCCTTCAGCTTTGGAAGGATCAGAAAAAGATCCCACTTGAAGTATATATCTGCCGTTTCTTTCTTTAATAAACGGTGCAATATTCAAATCCATTTCAACTAAAGTGTCCGAAACAAGCCTTGCCTGCATTGGCGTAGCATAACTTCCCAGCACAACTTTAGTTGTTGCAGGTCTGGATACTTCATTATTATTCTGAAGTGCAGCCTGCGGCTGTGGTATAACTTGCGGTCTTGGAGGAATATTTGCCATAGTAGCTGGTTTTGCAGACTTATCTATTGTTTTTACTACCGGTTGAGGCTTAACAGGCTTTGCTGTCTCATCAGGCATTTGTTTTTCTATATTATAGTTATAATCCTGATCATTATTTTCACCGGGTATAGAATTCTGTGGTTCCTGATTTTCGTAAGTTCCTGAATTATCTCCGGCAATTTGCTCATCGGGTGTATTTTCATATCCTGTCTGCGTTTCTGTTTTAGCAGGAAGTTCCATTTTAAGCTTTGGAGGCGGAGCATTTTCTTGTTCTTCAATGGCTTTAAGACGGGGGTCTATCCTGCCTTTGAAATCATTGCTGTTTACAGAACTCATTGAATGTTCATCAGTAAGCGCCGGAATCTCCACCTGAGGTGTTAAAATCGGCAATAATACAGTAAAAGCAAAAAAGAAAACTATAAAAGTTCCCAAAAATGTAAATAATAAAGGTTTAAGATTGCTTTTTTTCTGTTTAACATTTTTGTTTTGATTTTCTTTATTGGACTGATTAAATTGATCGAACTGTCTTTTATTCATATTTTAAAAAACCCCTCTGACTTTGCAGGAAGCATTTATTATTTCCTCATGTTCTTTACAGTAATTTAGCATAATTTGTTCTGCAATTTCCTCATAATTTTTAATATTCATGTCAGACTCAAGTCCTGCGGCTTTTACCGGTGCATCCGCGGAATCAATATTTATCCCAAGATGAATCAAAACAGAATTTATTGATTTTGCCGCTATGGAAACAGAAAGTTTAGCAAGCAGTCGTTCTTCATCACAATTTGTTTTATCCTTGTCATAGCCATTATAGAACAAATCATCACCTTTTCTAATTAGGCAACAGTCGTTGCCCTTTGTAATTTGATCTTTTGCGATATTAACAAGAAGCCTTTGCCTCAAAACTCCCTCTATAAGTGAAATATTAAAATGTTCCACGATAAAATGAAGCATTTTTTTGCTGTAAATAGGGCTATTTTCAAGAACATCAGTTATATCAACCATTTCAGAAATTTTTACGTCGCATTCCCCGACAAAGCAAACTACAGCATCACCCTGAATATTAAATTTTTTATATATCCAGTGGGGAGAGAGTTCCTTGCCTGTGTAGCATACTTCTTGTTCTATAAATTTGGATTTCATTATTATTTTTTCCTGATTTTGTAACTATATTCTACCGCAACGGAAAAAATACTGTTACAAAATTATAATTTTTCTTAATATTTTATTCGCAAAAAATTATTTTAAGATATCCTATATGTATAAATAAGATTAATAAAAAAAGAGGAATATCAAAATGTTAAACAAAATTCAGGCAAATTCCGGGGGGAAACAAGTCGGCTTCGGATCGGAATGGAAAAACCTGGAAGCCTTAGTTAAAAATCCAAAAATAACCACGGAAGCAGCAACAAACATCCAAAAATATTTCGGAGAAGAAGCGCCTAATGATGGTCTTAATGTTACATTGCATCTACATAGAGATACTTTTAATGATAGGATAGTTGTTTTAGTGACAAAAATTGGAGAGGAACTTGATTTAAAAACCCTTAATAATGCTCCGGTAATATCTAGTAAAGATGACCCCTCCTCTGTAGATACATTCAGAGCTCTTGCTGAAAAGGGCTATAAAGCACTTCTGGAAAGCGCTGAGAAGAAAAAACCTGAAGAAGAAAAAAGAAAAATCTTCAATCTTGCTTAAGAAATACAGCCTGAGCTTTGCATTTTGGTTTCAAGAAGAGCAAGGAATTTTTCTTTGTAATTGTCCAAATTTTCCTGAGTGCCTGCCTCAAACCTTATTGTAAAAGTCGGCTCGGTATTGCTTGCCCTAATAAGTGCAAATCCGTCATTAAAAACAAGCCTTATCCCGTCAATAGTAATAACATCTTCAATTTTATTAATAAAAATATCCGGTTTTTGGCTTAAATCGGCCTTAATTTCTTCTACAACCCTATATTTAAGCTCATTAGAACAGGCTATTCTTAATTCCGGCGAAGTATAGGTTTTAGGAAGGGAATCAATTATGTCTGAAAGCTTAAATTCAGGATTTTGGGCTTTTTTTGCGGCAACAATTTCTATAATCCGACATCCTGCATAAACTGCGTCATCATAGCCGTAGTATTTGTCTTTAAAGAACATATGACCGCTCATTTCCCCTGCCAGAATTGCATTTTCTTCTTTCATTTTGCCTTTTATATAACCATGACCGGTCTTCCACATTACTGCCCTACCGCCGTTTTTATCAATAGTGTCGTATAAAACCTGTGAACATTTTACTTCCGAAACAAAAACAGGCTTTTCGTCGCTCTGAACTTGCGGATTGCGAGCTGAGGGCAGAGAATCTGGCTTTGCCAGTTCGTCGCCCGTTACCAGCGAGCAACCAAGGGGTTTCAGGGTCTTCTCAAGAATATCAAGGGCATAAATAAGCAAAAGCATATCGCCTGGCAAAGCATGTGGTTTATTATCTACAACGCCTATCCTGTCAGAATCTCCGTCAAAAGCTATTCCAAAATCAGCGCCTGTTTCAATAATTTTTTCCTTAAGATCCTTAAGATTCTTTTCTTTGCTTGGATCAGGATGATGATTGGGGAAATTCCCGTCAGGTTCTGTAAAGATATCTATAACTTCGCATCCCATTTTTCGGTATAATTCAGGGGCTACAACGCCGCCTGTAGAGTTTCCGCTGTCCACTACAACTTTTATCCCTTTTCCTTTTCCAAAAAACGGCTCGCCAACTGTGTTTATATAATCGGAAATTATGTCATATTTTTTATATTCGCCCTGTTTTTTGCTTTCTATAAAATTTCCGCCAAGAGTAATATCTTTTAATTTAATTATTTCGGTTTCATTAAGCCCGACTTTTCTGTAAGTTATTTTAATTCCGTTATATTCAGCGGGGTTATGGCTTGCAGTAACTATCATCGCACCAGTTAAGTTCAGATTGGCATATTCGGAAAAATAGCCTAGAGGAGTAGGACAAAGCCCTAAATCAAGCACATTTATACCGCTCAACATAAGTCCTTTTATCAAGGATTCTGTAAGCTCGGGAGAATGGAGCCTCGCATCCTGCGTTACGCTAACCCAAACATTTGACATATTTTCCCCTTGAAGAGAGAGGTATTTTGCAAAGCCTTTACCCACAAGTTCAAACAGTTCAGGCGAAAGGTCTTCTCCGACTTTCCCTCTTATATCATTCTTTCCAAATGCAAGTTCCGTAAAAATTAAGTTCATAAATTAATACTCCTTTAGTAAACTAAAATGAGTTTGGTTTTCGGAAAACCGGCAAATGTGTTTTAAAAGCTTCCAA
>DYOT01000142.1 GCA_020720345.1 Candidatus Caenarcanum sp. | reverse complement strand
TAAATTATGTTCTATATATCATTACAGTAAACTTTATGTCCGTTATATTTTACAGGATGTAACGATAACTTGAGGAAGAGGAGATGCAAAACAAAAAAAGAGGTCCCTCAAAAAAGCCCGGTTTTAGGCAGGATTTGAGAATAACACCACTTATTGAAGAAGTTTTTAATAGCATTAAAAATAAATTTGGACTTAAAAACAATTCTGAAGCTTTAAATAAAATAGCGGAATTCTATTTAAAGGAAAATTCACTAAATTCATTTTCTTTTATTCTGTTTTCCAATATTTGGGTCAAGTCAATGGTAATTTTATTTTTACGCTAAGAGCCTGTCTGGTTAAAATAAAAATTTAACCCAAAAAGCTTGTAGATAAAGGCTCGCTTAAGGACTGCGGAAGCATTTGCTTCTTTATAAGTACCAGTTTTATTAATCGGCTCCTTGTTAAAGTGGCTTAGCCACCTGAAACGGCTTGCCTGGCAAGGCGGTGCAGGCTTTAACAAGACAGCTTCTAATATTTTTTATTATTCAGCTTATTAAGCCCGATTCTTTTACATATAAGGCGATCAACAAGACTGTCAGGAAATTTCACCAGGATTGACAGAAACTTAGCATCTTTTCCAACCAGATAACGTATTTTGGGCTTTTTAGCCGTTAATGCATGCAACACTGCATTTGCAACTTCTTCTGGAGATGCGGCTTTTTCATCTACTTTTTTTTGAGTACGCTCAACAAGCTGTTTACATATGTTTCCGTAATATTTTTCAGCCGCCGGCGGCATTTGGCAAATTATTTCTTCAATTAAATTTATTGATTTTTTCCAGATGGGTGTTTTTATTACTCCCGGCTCAATAATCGAAACAGGAATTCCCCAGGGATATAATTCTCTTCTGAGCGAATCTGACAGGGCTTCAATGGCGAATTTTGACGCAGCATAAGCACCGACAAATGGGGAAGCGGCTAATCCTGAAACAGAACTCATATTTATAATTCTTCCATTCCCTTTTCGTATAAGAGGAAGAAATTTTTGAGTTACAGCAATTTGTCCGATTACGTTTACTTCAAGCTGCTGTCTTAATCTTTCAATCGGTAAAAATTCAAGCGGACCTGCAACCGCAATTCCTGCATTGTTTACTAACCCGAATAATCCGCTTTCATCAACAACTTCGGCGATTTTACAAAAAGCGCCGTCTAATGAATCCTGAGATGTAATATCCATAATAACAGGCGTAATATTCAAGAATTTTGTTTTTAATTTTTCTGCGTCTTCATTTTTTCTTACGCCTGCGAAAACGTGAAAACCTTTTCTGGCAAGGGTTATTGCAGAGATTTCACCAATCCCTGAAGACGCGCCTGTTATTAAAATGTGTTTTTTAGTTTTCGGCATGTCTGCTCTTTCTCATTAGTGTCATCCTGAGTGAAGCGAAGGATCTGTCTAGTTAGGAATTATGCTTTCAGCATTGTTTTAATTGCTGCTGTAGTAGCTTCGCCTTTTGGAACTTCATATCCCAGCTTGGTTAAAGCCATTTCAAGAGAGCCGATTGCAGTAATTAAATCTCTTTCGCTCACAAAACCAAGATGACCCATCCTGAAAATCTTGTTTTCAAGCTGTGCCTGACCGTTTGCAACAACAATGTCAAAATCCTTACTAAGTGTTTTTCTGATCTGCGGAACGGTTATTCCGTCAGGAGGAAGTATGGAAGTGATTGCGTTGCTTGCAATAGAGTCGTCTTCTACAAACAATTTAAGCCCCATTCTTCTTACAGCAGTTCTTAAGCCGGCTGCAAGCCTTGCATGCCTGTCAAACATATTTTCAAGCCCTTCAGCTTTCATCATTTTCATGGTTTCGCCGAGAGCCATAATTAATGATATATTTGGAGTGTAAGGCGTTGTGAACTCAGCAGCAGACTTTTTATAAGCGCCGAAATTAAAATAAAAACTCGGACACTTGCAATTTTCATAAGCTTTCCATGCTTTTTTGCTGCATGCCAGAAATGCCAGTCCCGGAGGAATCATGAAACCTTTCTGGCTGCCGGAAACCACAACATCAACTTTCCATTCATCCATTTTAAGTTGAATAGCGCCTACGCTAGTTACTCCGTCTACTATAGAAATAGCGCCATGCTCCTGAATAATTTCGTTCAGTGTTTTCAGGTCATTTGTAACGCCGGTTGATGTTTCATTATGTGTAAGCGTAACAAACTTTATTTCTTTATTTACGTCCTGATCAAGTCTTTGTTTTAAAACAGCCGGATCAATTGCTTTTCCCCAGTCAGCAGAAATCATTTCAACATCAGCGCCGCGCATTTTGGAAATTTTTGCCCATCTTTCGCCAAAGTTTCCAATAACAAGACTTAATACTTTATCGCCAGGATTAACAAGATTATATATTGCTGCTTCCATAGCGCCTGTACCGCTTGATGTATAAAGGAAAACATTTTCTTCTGTCTGGAAAACCCATTTTAAATCTTCAAAAACTTCCTTTAAAACATCGGAGAATTCTGCGCTTCTGTGCCCCATCGGGTGTTTTGCCATAGCCAAAAGAGCTGTTTCAGGCACTGGAGTCGGTCCTGGAATCATTAAAAACTGCTTGTCCTTCATAATTTTCTCCTCTTTTTTAACAAATTAGTGCTTTGGGGTTAATCTTTATAATATTCAAACTCGAATTCGCCTATTTTTACTGTATCGCCATCCTCAATTCCTTCATTTTCAAGCGTTTCATTAATACCCATGGCTTTTAGAATATTTTGAAGCCTGAAAACAGCTTCATTATTTTTCAAATCGGTAACGGATACAAGTCTTTCTACTTTCCCGCCTTCAATAACAAAGTAATGGTCGTATTTAAATATTTCAAACCCGCTATCATCATGATTACGAGCAGTAAGGTCTTCTTCGACTTCGATATTAAATTCAGGAAGAGGGATTTCCTCAACTCTTTTAATTAAAAAATGAACGAGCTCTTTTGTTCCTTCTCCAGTCGCAGCAGATATTTCAAATATATCTTTACCCTGCTGGTCAAAAAACTCTTTAGTTTCCTTAACTTTTTCCGGATCAGCCGCATCAATTTTATTTAATGCAATAACCTGCGGAATATCATTAAGTCTTCCGCCATATTTTTTGAGTTCGTTGTTTATTATTTCATGGTTTTGTACAGGATTTTCTTCAGTCATATCAAGAAGATGCAAAAGAAGCCTTGTCCTCTCGACATGTCTTAGAAATTCAAAACCTAAACCTGTTCCCTGACTGGCTCCTTCAATAAGTCCGGGGATATCCGCAATTACAAGCCCGTCTCCATCAGGTTTTTTAACTATACCCAGATTTGGAACAAGAGTTGTAAAAGGATAATCTGCAATTTTAGGCTTTGCTGCGCTTATTACACTTATTAAAGTTGATTTACCGGCATTTGGCATTCCCAGAATACCTACATCTGCAATTAATTTAAGTTCCAATTCGAGTTCTCTGCCAATACCGGATTCTCCAGGTTCGCAAAACTGCGGCGCCTGTCTTACAGAAGTGGCAAACCTTGCGTTGCCGCGCCCTCCTCTTCCGCCGGAAGCAATAAGTAGCACCTGCCCGTCATATGTAAGATCGCCAATGATTTTTTGTGTTTTAATATCTTTTACAACAGTTCCGCATGGGGTTTTTATGTATATATCTTCGCCATTTTTACCATGCTGGTTTTTAGGTCTTCCGTTCTCGCCGTTTTCTGCTGTAAATCTCGATTCATACTTGAAATCCAACAACGTAGAAAGGTTAAAATCAGCCACAAGAAAGATATCTCCACCTTTGCCGCCATCTCCACCCGCAGGACCGCCCCTGTCTACATATTTTTCCCTTCTCCAGGCGACTTTTCCGTTTCCGCCGGAGCCTGATATTACTTTAATTTTGACTTTATCTATAAACATTCGATTTTTTCACAATTCTTTAT
>DYOT01000141.1 GCA_020720345.1 Candidatus Caenarcanum sp. | reverse complement strand
GGAAAAAATAGTAAGGGCATTAGTCAAAATTTAGCGGATGCCTTTATTGGCAAATAATTTAATGATAGAAAAGAGGACAGCCTCTTTTCTATTTTGCAATTTCTGTAGTGCGGACTTCTCTTACAACGGTAACCCTTATTTGTCCGGGATAATCAAGCTCTGTTTCTATTTTCTTGGCTATGTCACGAGCTAATTTGCTTGCTGCAACATCGTCAAATACTGTCGGCTGCACAAGAACCCTGACTTCACGACCTGCCTGAACAGCAAATGAACGCTTAATTCCTTCGTAGCCTGTAGCAATTTCCTCAAGCTTTTTAATTCTCTTAATATAAATTTCAAGAGTATCTCTTCTTGCTCCAGGTCTGCCTGCACTTAATGCATCTGCAATTTTTACCAGCACAGCTTCAACAGAATTTGCTACAACATCGTCATGGTGAGCTTCTATAGCATGAATTATATCTTCTTTTTCGCCATATTTTCTTGCAAAATCAACACCAAGCTGAATGTGTGTTCCTTCCTGAGTTTGATCAAGGGCTTTTCCTATGTCGTGAATAAGACCTGCTCTTTTGGCAACTTCAACATTTGCACCAAGCTCAGTTGCAAGCATACCTGCCAAGTGTCCAACTTCCAGAGAGTGCTTAAGCACATTCTGACCGTAACTGGTTCTGTATAAAAGCCGTCCAAGCGTTTTTACAACTTCGGAATGAAGGTTCATTACCCCAAGTTCAAACGCTGCGGTCTCACCTTCTTTATACATTGTTTCTTCTATTTCTGTCTTGGCTTTTTCTACCATATCTTCAATTCTTACAGGGTGAATCCTTCCGTCGCTTATTAGTTTTTCCAGAGCTAATCTTGCAATTTCCCTTCTTACAGGGTCAAAACACGATAAAACAACAGCTTCAGGAGTATCATCAATAATTAAATCCACGCCGGTAAGTGTTTCCAGAGCACGTATGTTTCTGCCCTCTCTGCCTATAATTCTTCCTTTCATTTCGTCGTTTGGAAGATTTACAACAGAGACGGTTGATTCAACTGCCTGATCAACAGCACATCTTTGCATTGTTGTAGAAAGAATTTCACGAGCTTTAACATTTGAAGTTTCTTTTATATAAGCCTCATTTTCGCGAATAAGGTGGGCTGCTTCAAGCTTTAATTCTTTTTCAAGCTGTTCAAGCAGTATTTTCTTGGCTTCTTCGCTGGTGAGTCCTGAAATTCTTTCAAGTTCACGAGTTTGTTTTCCTACAATATCCGCCAGATAATCTTCTTTTTCATAAAGTTCATCAATTTTCTTTGCAAGTTCACTTTCTCTCTCGACAGCCGCCTGCATCTTATTTTCAAGCTTTTCTTCTTTTTCTATAAGTCTTTTTTCATTTCTACCGATTTCCTGTCGTCTTTCACGAACTTCAGTTTCAAATTCCTGTCTTTCTTTTTGCAGAGCTTCTTTTGCAAAAAGCAAAGCTTCTTTTTTCTGGAGTTTTATTTCTTCTTCGGCATCTTTAATTTTTCTTGCAGCTTCTTCGTTGATATTTTCAACTTTTTCGCCTAAATTCTTAAGTTGTACGTGCTGATAAACAGCATATACAAGTAATAAAACCGCAAGCACAGCCAATACAATTGCAATAATACTTTCGATTGTCCTATACCTCTTATATAACTATTACTGATTAATAACAAATTGCGTCTTTATATATAAAACCCTGAATTAAATCCTTAAATTACAATAAAGACTTAACCCAAGTGGTTAATATAATATTAACACAATTAACAGTTTTAAAATATACTGTGTTTAACTAATTTTTTGGAATGCGGGAGTAGTTGGCAAAGCCAAAACGCATTCTAATCTTCAGCCGCAGCCTTATCAGAGTCTGTTGCTTCCATATTAGCAATAGGTGCATTATATCCGCCTTTAATCCTGCTTCTTACAATATTTTCCATTTCTGCAAGAACATCAGGATTTTCCTTAAGGAAATCTATGGCCTTATCTCTACCCTGCCCGAGTTTTGTTTCACCATAGTTATACCAGCTGCCTGATTTGGCGGCTATGTTCATATCTACCGCTACATCAAGAATACATCCGACTTTTGAAACGCCTTGACCGTAAATAATGTCAAATTCGGCAATTCTGAAAGGAGGAGCGACTTTGTTTTTAAGTACTTTTACCTTTACTCTGTTTCCGTATTCCACACCGTCTTTTTTAAGCGTTTCTATTTTTCTGATGTCAAGTCTTAAGCTGGCATAATATTTTAAAGCATTTCCGCCTGTTGTTGTTTCAGGGTTTCCGAACATTATGCCGATTTTTTGTCTTAACTGGTTGATAAAAACAACTGTTGTTCTTGTTTTTCCGACAATTCCGGTAAGTTTTCTTAAAGCCTGACTCATCAGCCTTGCTTGAAGTCCCATGTGGCTGTCGCCCATTTCACCGTCTATTTCGGCTTTTGGAACTAACGCAGCAACCGAGTCAATTACAATAACATCAACAGCACCGGAGCGAACAAGTTCTTCTGTTATTTCTAATGCCTGCTCACCTGTATCAGGTTGGCTTATCAGCAAAGTTTCAATATTTACACCTAAATTTCTTGCATATTCAGGATCAAGAGCATGTTCTGCATCTATAAATGCAGCAATACCGCCTTTTTGCTGGGCTTCTGCTATTATGTGCTGGGCAAGTGTAGTTTTACCGCTGCTTTCAGGACCGAATATTTCAATAATTCTTCCTCTTGGAACGCCGCCTACTCCCAATGCCACATCCAGAGAAAGTACGCCTGTTGGGATTGATTCTACGGCAACGCCTGTTTTATCACCCAGACGCATTATTGCGCCCTTTCCAAAGTCTTTTTCTATTTTTAAAAGCGTGTTTTCAAGCGCTTTCTTTTTTGCATCGTCATCTGTTACCTGAAAAGCTTCAGGTTTTGATTTTTCTTTTGTTGCCATTTTAAACCCTCTTTTCTATATTAAAAATATTTATATTAATTAATCGACCTTACTTAAGCAAATTTAAGTTTTGCATAAATTCTTTGCAGGGCGAATCAATAAAATTATACTCTAAAACAGGATTTAGAGACTAATTATTATGCTTTCTTTACAAAGTAGTTATATGTCGACAACAAAACCTGTCTGTGCCTTGATAATTTCATCATTAAAGCTGTAAAGCCTTGCAGGGCGTTTTGAAGAAGCTTTTGTAAACTCTTCATACTCGTTTAAAATTCCGAGTGAGAGCATTTTTTTCCTGAAATTCCTTTTATCAAGGTCAGTATTTAAAATAACTTCATAAGTTCTTTGTAATTGAGTTAAAGTAAATTTTCTCGGTAAAAGCTGGAATGCAACAGGTGTATATTCCAGTCTTTCTCTAAGCCTTTTCATCCCATAATCCAGAATTTGCCTGTGGTCAAATGCAAGATCAGGCAAATTATATACAGAATGCCAGTTAATTTGTTGAATATTTAGTCCTGCCGCCGCTTCAAGTTTTAAATCATCTGATCTTATCAGGGCAAAATAGCTGACCGTTATAACCCTTGCGTTAGGATAACGGTAAGGGTCGCCGAATGTGTATAATTGCTCAAGATAGATATCTTTTACGTGGGTTTTTTCAAAAAGAACACGTTTTGCCGCATCATCAAGGTTTTCAGTAAGTCTTATAAATCCACCGGGAATAGCCCATTTGTCCTTGTAAGGCTCCTGACCTCTTTGAATAAGAAGGACTTCCAGTTTTTTCTTCCTGATTGTGAGGATTACTATGTCGACTGTAACCTCATGTGTTTTTGATTCCATCATAAAACAAGTTCTCTTTTTAGTCTTGATGTCAAAACAGTTGTTCAATTATACTTTTTATTTGAATTAAAAGTTAATACTCTGTTTGATTTATATTACATTTCTTAGAATGTAAATCTTTTTAAATATTCAGCTGTTTTTTAGTATATAACAAAAAT
>DYOT01000140.1 GCA_020720345.1 Candidatus Caenarcanum sp. | reverse complement strand
ACTGGTAAATATTCTTTGCAGAAGACATTGAGGTTTGAGTTGAAGCCGGTGGGGGAAACGGCTGAGCATATTGCAAGGAAAGGCTTATTGGCACAGGATGAAAAAAGAGCCGAAGACTATAAAGTAGTCAAAAAAATTATTGATCGTTACCATAAAGATTTTATCGAGAGGGCACTCACGGGTTTTAGCATAATAAGAGATGATGCTAAAATTGAATTGTTAAAGGAAAAGCAAAAGAAAGAAAAAGATCAGGAAAAACAGAAAAAAATAATGGAAGAAATACAAACTGAGAAGAAAAGAAACCAATTACGGGAATACGCTGATTTATATGGTATTCGAGATAAGACAGACGAACAGGAAAAAGAATATAATGCACTAAAAGACAGCTTGCGAAAGCAGATTGTGGAAAAATTTAAAAACACGGAAGGATGGGGGGAGTTATTTGCCAAGGAGTTGATAAAAGAGCACTTATTTAAATTTGCAGAAAACGATGACGAAATGGAGCTTATTAAAGAATTCAAAACCTTTACTACATATTTTACCGGATTCCATGAGAATCGCAGGAATATGTATACACATGAAGACCACGCCACTGCGATTCCATATCGGCTGGTTCATGAAAACATTCCCAGGTTTTTAGATAATCTAAGTATCTACAATAAATTTATCGATAAAAACGCCACAATAAAAAAAGAAATAGTTGCGATTGAAAAAGAAATTCTAAATAATCAAAAAATTTCAGAAATATTTTCTATAGATTTTTTTAACATTACGCTGACGCAAACAGGGATTGATTTTTACAATAGTGTTTTAGGGGGTATTGCTCTTGAGGAACAAAAAAAGATAAAAGGGGTTAACGAATACATAAATCTATATAACCAGAAGCAAACAGATAAAAAGGACCGCGTGCCCAGGATGAAGCCACTTTACAAACAGATATTAAGCGACCGGGAAAGCACCTCCTTCCGAATAGATGCTTTTGAAAATGACAATGAAGTTTTGGAAACCATAGAAAAATTTCACCAGAGCATAGCAGAGGAAAAAGAGCAAGGTTCTGTAAAGATAAAAGTCCTAAATGATTTAAGCAAATTGATTCAGAGTATTGATGAATATGATAGAGAAAAAATATTTATAAAGAATGATCTCTCTTTGACATCCATTTCCCAAGACGCCATGGGAGAGTGGAGTGTGGTCAAAAATGCTATGGATTATTATTATGAAAAGCATGTAGAGCCTATTCCCCAGAAGATTACCAAAAAATATACGGAAACAAAAGAAAAATGGTTGAAAAAATCTAATATGTGTTTAAAGGAAGTAGAAGACGCCCTGTATGCTTACAGAGAACAAACGGATCATATGAGGGAGCTTAAGCTTACTGAGAAGAGCCGTCCCATTTGCGATTATTTCAAGCGATGTGAAAAAGCATTTATTGAGCCTGATGAAAAGGCAGAGAAAAACAGAGAAGTACAAAAGGATTATCTTCAGCACATTGAAATATCCTATTCTCAGGTGAAAGATTTATTAAACACACCGTATGAAGTGGGTAAAAAGCTGGCTCAAAACAAAAGCGATGTAGCCAAAATAAAATTATATTTGGATGCTGTTAAAGATTTTCTGCATTTCGTAAAGCCAATGCATCCGGAAAAGATAGAGGGCGAAAAAGACGAAAATTTTTACAGTCCATACAACGTGTTATATGACAGTTTGAATGTAATTACCCCACTTTACAACAAGGTCAGAAATTATCTAACGAAAAAGCCGTATAGTTTGGAGAAATATAAGCTGAATTTTGAGAATAGTACACTACTCAATGGTTGGGATGTAAATAAAGAGCCGGATAACACTTCTGTGTTGCTACGGAAAGGTGGCTTGTATTATCTGGCGATTATGGATAAGCATAATAATCACGTTTTTAGAGAAATTCCAGAATTGAAAAAAACAGAAGGGTATTACGAGAAAATAGATTATAAGCTGCTACCGGGACCTAATAAAATGTTGCCCAAAGTTTTTTTTGCTGAGAGTAATAAGGATTATTTTGCCCCTTCCAAAGATATACAGGAAAATTACAAAAGGGAAACACATAAGAAGGGGGATAGTTTTAATCTGCAACATTGCCACCAGTTGATAGACTTTTTCAAGGAATCTATCAAAAAACATGAAGACTGGAAAAAGTTTAATTTCCAGTTTTCGCCCACCAAGACTTATGAGGATATCAGCGGTTTTTACAGAGAAGTGGAAGCACAGGGATATAAAATAACGTATCGAAATGTTTCGGATAGCTATATAGGTCAGTTAGTTGATGAAGGTAAATTATACCTTTTTCAAATCTACAACAAGGATTTTTCTTCTTACAGCAAGGGTAAGCCAAACCTGCATACCATTTATTGGAAGATGCTTTTTGATCAAAACAATCTCAACGACGTTGTGTATAAGCTAAACGGAGAGGCAGAGGTCTTTTACAGGAAAAAGTCATTAACGTACGATGATAAAATTCTGAAAGAAGGGCATCATGCCAATACGCTAAAAGGTAAATTCAAATATCCGATCATCAGTAATAAACGTTTTGCGTATGATAAATTTCAGTTTCATGTTCCAATAACAATGAATTTTAAGGTGAGTGGTATTACGAATGTTAATCTGGATTTGTTGGCTTTTCTCCAGAAAAACAAAAATGTCAATATTATTGGAATAGACCGTGGCGAAAGGCATTTGCTCTATTTAACGATGATTGATCAAAAGCGGAATATAGTGAAGCAAATGACGCTCAATGACATTGTCAACACCTACGTTAAAGACGGAAAAACGGTAGAAATAAAAACGGACTATCATGAGAAGTTGCACAGCAAGGAAACGGAGCGCGCTGCTGCCAGAAAAGAGTGGGGTGTTATTGAAAACATTAAGGAACTCAAAGAGGGTTATCTTAGCCATGTGATTCATGTAATCGCAAAACTGGTAATTGAACATAATGCGATTATTGTCATGGAAGACCTGAACTTTTTATTTAAGCGAGGTCGTTTTAAAGTAGAAAAACAGGTATATCAGAAGTTTGAAAAAATGCTGATAGATAAGTTAAATTACCTGGTTTTTAAAGAGAAAGATCAAGACGCACCAGGAGGGGTATTAAAGGCATACCAGCTTGCAGGCAAGTTTGAGAGTTTTGAGAAACTTGGAAAGCAAAGCGGGATCATTTTTTATATGCCTGCAGCACTTACCAGCAAGATAGATCCGGTTACCGGTTTTGTTGATTTTCTCAAGCCAAAATATGAGAGTTTGGAAAAAGCAAAGGAATTCTATACAAAATTTTATGATATACACTACAACACGGAAAAAGATAGATTCGAGTTTTCTTTTGACTATAAAAACTTTTTTAACAATTTTGAAAATGGTCAAAGTGAATGGACCGTTTGCAGTAGCAATATACCCCGCTATCGCTGGAACAAGTCACTGAATCAAAATAAGGGAGCACAAGAAGAAGTTTTGGTTACCGATGGATTGAAAAAACTGTTACAAGAAAAGGGAATTAAATACAATGATGTACAGAATTTAAAAGAGATTATTGTGGAAAAAGGCGACACTGATTTCTTTAAGAAGCTGTTTTTTTTGTATTCGACTTTATTGTCATTACGTCACAATAATGGAAAACATGGGGGTGAGGAAAGGGATTACATATTGTCACCCGTGGAGCCATTTTTTAATTCCTTAGAAGCGACGGAGCAGCAGCCGAAAGATGCCGATGCCAATGGAGCGTATCATATTGCCCTAAAGGGTTTATGGGCGTTGCGGCAGATTAATGCGGCTAAAATGGATGATCTGAAAAAAGTGAAATTAGCACTTAGCAATAAAGAGTGGCTGCAGTTTGCACAAGAGAAAAGTATAGTGCAAACTTCGGAAGAAAAAAGAACAAACTCAAAAATTACAAAAAAGTAAACGCAAATAACCCCCAC